>CAIRSC010000087.1 GCA_903881205.1 uncultured bacterium
ATCAAGAATTCACTTGAGCTGCTCAAGCTGCGCGATACATCGCAGGACGTGCGCGAAGAGCTCGAAACGATCGAGCATCAGTTCGACCACATGGCGAAGCTGCTCGATGACCTGCTCGACGTGACCCGCTTCACGCAAGACAAGATCGAGATCGCGCCGCATACGATCGAACTGCGACGACTGGTGGACCGCGCGCTGAAATCGACCGATGCACTCCTGCGTACCGCTGACATCACACTCCACTACACCTATCCGAGTTCGGCGATCCAGGTGTGGGCCGACGAGACACGCATCGAACAGGCGATCTCAAATCTCATGAGCAATGCGACCAAGTACACACCGTCCGGAGGCTCGATCTGGGTCGATATCCTCAAGGAGGGTGAGACTGCTGTCATTAAGGTGCGCGACAACGGAGCAGGGATCGACCCGGATGATCTCCCCCATATTTTCGAGATGTATTACCAGGGGCGCAACCGCAATCATGCAAGCGGACTTGGGATTGGCCTCTTGCTCGTACAGAGGATCATCGCGCTGCACGGCGGCACGATCGAAGCACGCAGTGAAGGCCGAGGACACGGCAGCGAGTTCATCATTACGCTTCCGACGACGAATATCCTTGATCTCGCGAAGCCCGGTGAGCCGCATCCGGCGGATTCGATCGGCGGCAAACACATTCTGGTCGTCGATGACAATATGCCCGCCGCCAATTCCTTAGTGAAGCTGTTTAATAAGCTGGGAGCGAAGGCCGAGGCGATCCACTCAGGAGAAGCGGCGATTGAACGAGATGTATCCGACGTCGACATCATCCTGCTCGACATTGGGATGCCCCACATGGACGGCTACGCGACCATCCAGGCGCTGCGCACCAAAGGAGTCTCAATCCCGATCGTTGCACTGACCGGATACGGACTCCTCGAGGATAAGCAGAAAGCGCTCGATGCGGGATTTACGGCTCACCTCACCAAACCCGTCGGACTCAAAGATATCGCCGCCATGCTCGATACCGTCTTTGGTTCCTAAAAACTATCCATCAAAAAAGACCCTCGAAAGGGTCTTTTTTGATGACACAGAAATCCCTTATTGGATCTCGTATCGGAGATAGAGTGCGCCACCGAGTGCAACGAGTGCGGCGAGGGCAAGGACAAAGAGCGCGGCGAGGCTCAGCGTGCCTGCGCCCGTATTCGGAACGCCCGGAGTAGTCACTACCGGAGGAAGACCGGTCGATGACGTAATAGCAACTGTGCCAACCGTTGCTGCAGGAAGCCCGTTGGATCCTGCGCCGACACCGGCGGTCGGAGTCACTGAGACTCCCGTACCTGATACCGTGACGGGAATCGAGGCGGGATCGATCGACAGCGTGTATGTGCTTCCGACAGAGGTTCCGGCGCCGACATTACAATTCAGGGAGAGCATATCTGCTGTTCCTGCGAGAAGTGTAAGTGGAGTACTGAGCGTGAAGATGGTCGCTCCCCCACTATTTACACTTGCACTCGCAGCGCTCAGTGACCCGGCGCTGCTGTTGAAGATCTGACAGCCCGACAGATTGCCGAGAGAGCCTCCATTGCCGGCACTCAGGGTAATCGGGAATGAAGAGAACACGACGTTGTTAGCTGAGTGTGTGGCATCGATTGAGATGTTCGCGAGCGACACATTCTGCGAGCCAGCGGGCACGCTCGGTGCCGTGTCGAGACGCACACTCAGTGCCTGATTGAGATACGGAGCTCCGACAGCTATCTGGAATGTACTTCCTGAAGGAGTGCCTGCCGCAACGTTACAGCGAAGCGAGAGGTTTACCGTGCCGCCCGTGTTGGAAACGACCATCGGGGTATCGAGCACGAATACATTGGTTGCCCCCAGTGTTGTGACAATATGATTGCCCGTACTCAATGCTGAGCCGCTCGTATTATAGACCTGACAATTTGTAAGATTGCCGGGGGTCGCGCCGTTGGTAGCGGTGACTGACACCGGGAACGAGGTGATCCCCGCGCCGTTGGTATTTCCCGTTACCGAGAAATTTCCCACGGTTACGCCGTTGCCGCCTGGCGTTATCTGACTAGTAACGGGAGTTGATACGACATTCACTCCACTTCCACTCGTCACGACTTGTGCGGATGCGACACCGGCAACACTCATGACTGCTGCCACGAGAACGGTGCCGGTTAATTTATAGACATTCATACAGGGTTTGTATTAAGACTGCTAATACGGGCGGTTTTCCGCTCGCACATGCATTAGATACCAGCACGCATTAAGGCTCCATGAAGTCTCAACACAAAAGCGCACCCATGGGTGCGCTTTTGTTTGACCGTTGTGACGGGTCTACATTGATGACGACATGCCCGATGAGCACGTTCGGCACTCCCCCTTGTGTGTGAACAATGCGTATACCGCCGAGAGACCGACGAGAATATACACGAGTGATTCTACCGACGGCCACGAGCCAAGCAGAAGATTCACCACATTGAGATTGCTGCCCATAAACGCACCGACGCCAACGAGAAGCCAATTCAATCCGCCAACGATGAGAAGTATCCAAGCAATCATGTGTACTGATTTCATATAAAGAAGAAAATTAAATAAGTATGTAATACATCGACCCGCGTGCACTGCGTATATAAGTATTGCCTGAGTTGATGAAAGGCGCTACTGCGCTATCCACTTTTGTGGATAGTCTCTCGTGCCCACACACTTCCTTCAGTACTACGAGGTTCCCTAGTGTTCGGCGTGTCGCAGGAGTTCGGCTTGATAGATCCGCTCGCGCAATGCGGTCGTTGAGAAATTGTGGTCGCGCGAATTGAAATACATTTCGATAGGAAGGTCATGTCCGGTATATTCCTTGCCTTTCCAGTCGGCGCCGATAATGCGCACATCGGGCTTCAGCCCCACCAGCAGATCATAGAGCTCTTGTTCGCTGTTGTAGACGACGACCTCATCGATATATTTGACGCTTTCGAGAATGATTTTCCGCTCTTCGAGCGTCATGATCGGCCGGTTCTTCTTTTTGCCGCGATAGTCGGCCGGCGTATGCGACGGATCGTCCTGTAATGCAATGATAAGGTAGTCGCAAATCTCTTTTGCTTCTTTAAATACGAGCATATGGCCCGAGTGACAGAGATCAAAGGCCCCTGCGGTGATTCCCACCCGTTTACCATCCTTCATGGAGCCAGAATACCACATGCATTGCCGTCCCATGCCCACTGTGCAATAGTGACAGCATGACAACAATCATCATCGCTGCTGCATTTTTTATTCTTATATACCTCCTCTCGACCATCCGTATTCTGAAACAATACGAACGCGGGGTCGTGTTTATTCTGGGCAAATTCGAAGGTGTGCGCGATGCCGGACTCACGCTCGTCTTTTGGCCGTTCCAACAAATGGAGCGCGTATCGCTACGCACCGTGACCATGCAGATCCCGTCGCAGAAGATCATTACCAAAGACAATGTATCGATCGATATCGCCGCGGTCGCTTACTACCTCATCGTCGATCCCGAAAAAGCG
>CAIRSC010000088.1 GCA_903881205.1 uncultured bacterium
CCTTGCGAGCCAGGGTCGTGAAAATACCTGCGCGACGGCGCAGGTATTATTCCTGACCGAATCTCTCCGCCTCCGCCCTAAAATGGTTCATTTTCGAACCACTTTACCCGTCTCCCCATATAAGGTAGGGTGATTTTAGGAATGGTCTAAATGCAACGTAAGGGGAGTAACCATGCTTATTTCGCCCAGTTTATCGCCCATGCGAGCGGCGGTACCGATCATCAAAGGTCTTGCCGACCCACATCGCGGCAAGGTCCGCGATACCTACGACCTCGGCAACGGCTACTTGCTGGTCGTCGTTTCGGATGCGATCTCGATCTTCGACTTCGTGCTCAATGCGATGATCCCCGACAAGGGGATGATCCTGATGGTCCTGACCCATATGGTTATGACCATGCTTGAAGCGCAGGGAATTCCGACACATTTGGTGGCGGCTGGCGCGGGGATCGATCAATATCTGCCGCCGCATCTGCGCGGTAATCCCGCACTGCAGTCACGTGCATTGATCGTGCGCAGGTTAAAGATGTACCCTCGCGAATTCGTATTCAGGGACTACTTCGTCAAAGCGAGTACCGCATTCAAGGACTACGATCCCGCGATCGGCGGGACCATCTGCGGTCTTGCGCTGCCTCCGGGTCTTCGCGATGGCGATAAGCTTCCACGAACCATGGCGACTCCCACCACGAAAGCCAAAGTCGGGCACGATATGCCGGTCGATTCCGTCGACACCGCGGCGGAATATCCGGAAGGCACCGAACTGGTGGGACGTGCTTTCAAGGCAGTGTCAGAGTTCACGCTGACCAAGCGCATTCTCGAGCTCGATGCAAAAGGTGAATCGGGGATCGATGAAAGTGGTCGACCGACGCTCGGTGATGAATTCGGCACCGGCGACTGTTCACGCTTTGTCGATTACGACGAATGGATAGCTTCCCGTGCGATGCCCGAACCGAAAACTCCGCCGTCGTTCGACAAGCAGCCGATCCGGGCGTGGGGCATTACGTTCGGTTTGAACGATCCCAAGCAATTCGACCCGGAGAACGCGCGGGATATCGAGCGGGTGCATGAGATCGAACTGCCGCCCAGCGTCAACAATGCGGCAGTGAAACGGAATCGGCAACTGGCCGTGCGCCTCCTCGACATGTCTGCCGAGGAATATCTGCAGAAGCATCTCGGCGTGACAATGCGCGCGTAAGCGCAATATGGTCTTGGCGCCGCAAGCGCCGACAAAAAAATTCTAAGGAGCCTGACCAGCTCCTTTTTCTTTTATATACGGCATCGTGTACTATCTCTCTATGAAAGCGCCGAAGAACTACTGGCTACTGAAGTCTGAACCGGGGGCATACTCGATCGATGATCTCAATCGCGAAAAAAAGACCGCGTGGACCGGCATCCGCAATTACCAGGCGCGCAATTTTATCCGAGACAGCATGCAGCCGGGCGACCTCTGTCTCTTTTATCATTCCAACAGTGATCCCATGGGTGTGGTGGGGGTCGCGCGGGTCGTCGGCAAGCCGTATCCCGATCCGACACAGTTTGATATTAAGAATCATTATTTCGATCCGAAATCATCGCCGAAAGATCCCATCTGGATGCTGGTGGATATTGCATTTGTGAAGAAATTCAAACACTGCGTGACGCTCGCCGAGATCAAATCCGACCCGGCACTTGAAGGGATGATGCTCCGCCGCCGCGCCCGTCTTTCTGTCCAGCCCGTTTCGGAGAAACATTTTGGGTACATTTCGCAAGAATTGGCATAGGTTGTCCTCTCTATAGGTGCGTGATACGTTAGTTGCAGCGGATTAATGCACAATGGGGGCAACAATGAAGTGGCTCGTATATCGCTTCTTTCACAATGCCGGAATTGTTATCAACGGTCCCAAAGCATGGGACATCCAGATACATCCCGAATATGAGCGGCGGTTCTACCGTCGGCTCGTGTTTGGCGGATCGATCGCGCTCGGCGAAAGCTACATGGACGGCTGGTGGACCTGTGCCGACCTCGAGGGATTCTTCTGCCGGATCCTCAGCAGTGGCGCCGAATATCGCACCGTTCGCTTCGACGATATCGCGCTCTGGATTCGCAACAAGCTGTTCAACGTACAGAAGAAAGACCCGGAGAAGGTCGCACGTCTGCACTACAACCTGAAGCCAAGCTTCTTTCGGAAGCTGCTCGGCGATACGCTCATCTATACGAGCGGACATTGGGAGGGCGTCAA
>CAIRSC010000089.1 GCA_903881205.1 uncultured bacterium
ATCCTTCCGTCGTACCCGGCATCGCGCGAGCTCTGCGCGATGGGAGGCATCGTTTCCAATAATTCCGGCGGCGAACTCACCCTCAAATACGGCAAGACCGCCCACTATGTGAAAGAGTTCGAAGTCGTGCTCGCCGACGGCACAGTCACGACACTCAAACCGCTTTCGGCCGATGAGCTCGGCGACAAAGAGCTCGAGCAGACATTCGAGGGAGAAATCTACCGCAAAATGCATCGTCTGCTGGCAGACAACGAAGCAGAGATCGAAGCGGCGCGGCCGAGTGTGACCAAGAATTCGGCCGGTTATGCGCTCTGGAACGTAATGGATAGAAAAAAAGGCACGTTCGACCTCACTCAGCTCGTCTGCGGAGCCCAGGGCACGCTCGCCATGATCACGAAAGCGAAGGTTGGTCTCGTAAAAACGAGTGAGCATCGCGCCATGCTCGTCGTATTCCTCTCCGACATCAGCATCCTCCCCGAGATCGTACATCGCGTGCTCAAGTTCAAGCCCGAATCATTTGAATCCTACGACGACCAGACCTTCTCGCTTGCCGTCAAATTCATCCCGCAGATCATCGGAAATCTGGGCTTCACCAAAATGCTTTCACTGGGTTTCGCATTCCTGCCGGAAATGTGGATGGCGCTTACCGGCGGTATCCCAAAAATGGTACTGATGGCGGAATTCGCCGAGAACTCCGCCGACGAAGCGCTCGAACAAGCTCGCCAGGCGCGCGCAGAACTCGAAGGGCTCGCGGTGCGCACCAAGATCGCGCGCAGTGAGGCGCAAACGGCAAAATACTGGACCATCCGCCGCGAGAGCTTCCGTTTATTGCGGCAAAATATGAAGGGGCTCTATGCCGCTCCCTTTATCGACGACATTGTGGTACACCCCGACGACTATCCGCGATTTTTGCCGGAGCTTGATGCGCTCATCCGTGGACATCGTTTTATATATACCATCGCAGGGCACATCGGCGACGGCAACTTCCATATCATTCCGCTGGAGAATATGTCGGATCCCGAGGCGCGCGCCGAGATCACCGAACTGATGCCGAAGGTCTTTTCGTTGGTCGCAAAATACAAGGGTTCGATCACGGGAGAGCATAACGACGGCATCATCCGTACGCCGTATCTCGGAATCATGTTCAGCGAGAAGATGTTGAAACTCTTTGCTGAAGTGAAGAATATTTTCGATCCAAAACACATCTTCAATCCGGGCAAGAAAACGGGCGGCACGATTGCCGACATCCGCCGCAGTATGATACGTCACTCCTGAGTATGAAGATGCGACACATCGCCTACATCACCACCGCACTCACCGCATTGTTGCTGCCCGCGATCGCAAGTGCTCATGAGGTATACGTGCTTCCGCCCGATGTCGTCGCGCGCGACCTCACCATGCCCGGGCTCCCGGTTCTCAACATTTTTCACGATCATACGGCATCATTCTTCTTTTGGATGTTCATCACGGTATGGGCCGTCATGACAGTACTCTCGATCTCTCTGTCAAAGCCGGTCGAACGATATCTCTCGCCCGTACTTCGGCCGCTTAAGAGATATGCGCCGCTTGCGGCACGACTCACACTTGGGACCGCGATCTTCGCATCGGGATATATGGCTGCCCTCTTCGGGCCGGAGCTGCCGCTTACTGCGTTCGTGTCGCCCGAATTCATTCCGATACTGAAACTTATATTAATGGTCCTCGGCGTCATGGTTGCGGTCGGACTGTTCACACGAGCGGCCGCTGTCGCACTGATGATCGTATTTGCCTCTTCGCTCCCCCATTATGGGACGTATATGCTTACCTATGCCAATTATCTCGGTGAAATGTTCGTGACCCTTGTCGTCGGCAATACATCGTTGGCGCTCGATCGATATGTTCACCATCGATATCCGCGCGTCTTTCATGCGATGTTTCAGTGGTGTGAGGATCGCGCATTTCTCATCTTGCGAGTAATGTTCGGAATATCCCTTATTTTCGCGTCCGTGTATGCGAAGCTTCTGCATGCACAGCTCGCGCTCGATACCGTGACGCGTTACGGGCTTGATCATGTCTTTCCGTTCCAGGCCCCCTTCATTGTGCTTGGCGCCTTCGCCATCGAGGTACTGCTCGGAATGTTTTTTGTATTTGGTATTGAAATACGATTCGCATCGCTGTTCCTCCTTTTCTGGCTCTCATTATCTCTCCTCTACTTCGGAGAAGCGGTCTGGCCGCATATTATTCTTGCCGGTGTTGCGATTGCCTTATTCATGCACGGATATGACCGGTACACGATTGAATTAGGTTATCTGCGCCGCAAAGGAAGACGTGCCAAAGAACCGATCTTCTGATCTGTTATTTCTTGCGCGACACAAACGCGACGAATACAAACAATGCGAAGACTGAGAGTGCCATCCACGGGATGGTGACGAAACCGAATTCAAATACAGAACGGACCGCACAATCCCCTGCGGCATCACACGGGATAAGTGATCCTGCAGGCAGCATCTGCAGAAGGTGCTGGTAGAGCGCAACAGCGCCGCCGAATATCGAGAGTGCGAGCACATAGTCGGCGATCTCGGAGACGTCGGTATTCTTTATGATCGCAATGAACGAAATGATGACGATCGGATACATGAATATGCGCTGCCACCAGCACAACACGCACGGATTGAGTAGGCCAAGATACTGGATCAAGAGCGTGCCCGCCACCGATGCGGCGGAGAGAAGGAATATGATTATGCGGGCGTTGGATCGGATCAACACGAGAGCGCTACTGCGACGCGCTGGCATGAAAATCGTCACAATACCGAGCACCAATGCGACGTTGAGAAGCACCGTCCCGATTGCCATGAGCGTAATGAGTGTAGGCATAGCGTTATATGTGCCTCGGGAGGCCTATTGAGCGGATGCTGTAAGGGCAGAATCAATCACCGTCTTAAAGTCGGCATAACTTTGCGGATTGGGGATCTGCGCGAGATTCACAAAGAATGTGGGGGTGTGATCCACCTTGGCATCGTTACCGCTGGCAAGATCCTTCTGAATCTTTGCCTTCACGGTACTTGCGCTGATATCAGTATCGAACTTCGCCACATTGAGACCGATCGTCTTTGCGTAGCCGTCAAAATACTTGGCTACGACCGTTGCCGTCGGCTCGACCGACCATTCAGCCTGTTTTGTATAGAGCAGATCATGCATCTCCCAGTACTTACCCTGCAATCCCGCAGCTTCGGCCGCCTGCGCGCTGATCATCGCATCCTGGTGGACCTGGTAGAGCGGATAGTTACGGAACGCGAAGGTGACCTTGGAACCATAGTCCTTCGTAAGCTGCTCCACGATCGGCTCGTAGGCGCCGCACGCCGGACACTGGAAATCGCCGTATTCTATGACTGAGACGCTCGATACAGCAGCTCCCCGTGTCCAATCGACAGCAGTGAGCGCAGGCACGGTAGTGGCGACGAATTGCGTGGAGGCGGTCGTATTGCCGCCTGAGAGCACGGCAGCTGCAATCGTGCCGATCACGACCACGGCGACAAAGACCCCTATGATCCACATTTCAGTCTTCCGGGGCATATATACGGGCAATTATACTCCTGCTCACGCCGAACACAAACGACTATTTTCTGTGAACCTTCGCACCACACTTACAGCCAATGGGCTTAATATACTCGTCAAAATACTCCTGATCGTAATCAAATGTTATTTCCTCTCCTTTTCGAATATTCTTCACCGCGCTGATAATGATCTTCCCGCCGGGAACCCCCTCTTCCTCAACAATCTCAGCCTCGGCATTCGGGTCACACGAGTGATTGATATACCGCGCGGTATTCTCCGTACCCGAGCCATCGATCGCCCAATCTTCGTCGATCTCAAAGAGATATCTCGATTCGCGCTCGTCGGCGATCGCCGTCGGCAGTCGTTCGCCGGTATATTCAATAATAAACTCTCCTTTCTTGATTGCCACCCGCGCGAACAGTCCGTCACCCATCCCGTGACCGGCATCTTTGATGGAAAAGTGTGCATCTATCGTTTTCATAGAGTGTGAGTATAATACAAGACATGCAAAAGCCCTCGAAACCCTCGGCCGTAGAACCCGCACCACGGGCAAGGCTCTCGACCGACCCGTATAAGGGCGTCCGCGACTTCTATCCGCCCGATCAGTTCATTCAGCGCTACCTCTACGAACACATGGAGCGTGTGTGCGAACTCTTCGGCTACGAGGAGTACAACGCGAGCGTACTCGAACCGACCGACCTCTACCGCTCGAAGACATCCGAAGAGATCGTCAACGAACAGACATACACCTTCCGCGACCGCGCGGATCGCGAGGTGACGCTTCGCCCCGAAATGACTCCGTCGTTCGCCCGCATGATCGCCGGACGGTCGCGCGATATCCCGATGCCGGCACGCTGGTACTCCATACAAAATTTCTTCCGCTACGAACAAGTACGCAAAGGGCGCGAACGCGAATTCTGGCAGCTCAATGCGGATATCGTCGGAGTCGCGGGCATCGAGTCCGATGTAGAGATCATCGCGATGTCGCACGCGATCATGCGCGCACTCGGCGCCGAAGAGCGCGACTTTGAGATCCGCGTGTCCGACCGCCGCATCCTCGACACCATCTACGACACGGTCGATGTGCCGGCCGCAGTGCGCCCCGACGTCACCCGCCTCCTCGACAAACGCGACAAAATCGAGAACTTCCGAGAACAGCTGCTCGGATTCCTCGGCAACGATGAGGACAAGGTCGCCGCTCTACTCGATCAGATCGAACGCACCACCTCGACCGCGTATCTCGAAGAGCTTCGTGTGCAACTCGCGAATATGGGGGTCAACAACATGATCGTCGACACCAAGATCACCCGCGGCTTCGACTATTACACCGGCATGGTGTTCGAAGTATTTGACACGTCTCCCGAGAACAAGCGCTCTCTTTTCGGTGGTGGTCGCTACGACAATCTGCTCGCACTCTTCGGTGGAGACCCGATGCCGGCGGTCGGCTTCGCCATGGGCGATGTAACTGCTCGAGACTTTCTTGAAGCGCACAATCTCTTGCCTGCATATGCACCGGCAACTGAACTCATGATCTGCATCGTCGAACCCGAAGCTACATCGCACGCGATACGCCTCGCTCAAGATCTGCGCCGCGAAGACGTCACGGTCGCTATCAATTTCTCCGGTAAGCGCATCGGCGACCAGATCCGCCATGCCGACAAAATGAAAATCCCGTTTGTCATTGCCGTCGGCGCCAAAGAACGCGATTCCGGCCGCTACACGGTCAAGAATCTTTCGACGGGCAAAGAGCTCGAGCTCACTGCCGACCGCATATCAGAACACCTTTTCAGTTCGCTCGGTTAACCCGCTCTAAGTTTTTTGGCTGGCATTATGCAGTACGTATATATTCTGCAAAGCTCGGCTGACGACAACCTCTATGTCGGATGTACTTCTGATCTGCGCAAACGACTGCTTCTGCATAATGCGGGAAAGGTACAGGCAACCAAAAATCGCAGACCAATGAAAGTGATATACTACGAGGCCTTAATGAATAAGAAAGATGCGTTTGAGCGCGAAAAGTTCTTGAAGACCGGCTGGGGCAGGACGTACATAAGACGAGTTATGAAAAATCATTTTAGCCAAAAAATTTAGGCGGGTATATGCGGGTCGTTACCTTCGACATAGAGACCGCGAACTGGCTTGCGGATACGGGTTCGAATGACCCGGCATCGCTCACGATCGCGATCGTCTGCGCGCACGATTCCGAGACAGACGAATATACGAGCTATCTTGAACACGAGCTGCCCAAGATGTGGAACATGCTGGAGCGCACTGATGTGCTTGTGGGCTACAATTCCGATCATTTTGATGTGCCGCTTTTGAACAAATATTATCCCGGCGATCTGACCAAAATAAAGAGTCTCGACATTATGAAAGAGGTCCAGGCGGTGCTGGGTCGCCGGCTGCGGCTCGACGCGATCGCGGAAGGCACGCTTGGCGTCAAGAAAAGCGGCAACGGCGGACAGTCGATTGTGTGGTGGCGCAACGGCGAGATCGATAAGGTGCGCCAGTATTGCCTCAAGGATGTAGAGATCACAAAGCGAATTTTTGATTATGCGCTCGAACACGGTGGTGTGAGGTATCGGGAGCTCGGCAAGACCTACGACGTCAAGCTCGACGTATCAAAATGGCTCAATCCCGCCGGCGGCGCAATGACGTTTACGCTTGGGCTGTAACGCTATTTTGAAAGCTCCCAGATAAGGTCGCTTTCAATGCACTCGAACCAAGGTTCTCGGCCCAAAAATCACTGCGTGTATGTTTGTGCAGAATACTTGCAATAGCTCGAACCAGCGCCGCCGGTGGGGGCGGCGGCGCAAAACCCCCGCAGGAAAACGGCGCGGCGAAGCCGCACCGCTGACAATATCAAATTTTTCTTTGGCGGAAAAGGTTCGAGTGCGCGTCTCGCGTACACAATTGTTCTTTACAACATAGAAAGAACCCCTTGCCGAAGCAAGGGGTTCAGTAACCAACACGAGGAAGGTTCTTATTCGCTCTCTATCCCGTAGGATAGTGAGCATTACCCTTTAAGAGATCCGAAGACCTCAACCTGTGTGTTGTGGTAAGTTCTTATCCGTCATTTACCGTGACGTTTCCATGGAGACACTCTTGTATCCGAAGATCCGACCGATGAGGTCGGGAAGAATTGCATCGGCGAATGCCGTCAACTCTTCCTTCGAGATGCCAGTTTCCTTGGCGATATTTCCGAACCGACGCTTTGCTTCGTCGACGCTCGGAAGGCCGTTTTTGCTGGCGTATGTCTTCACCAGCTCAAGGGCGATTTCGCCTTGGCGTTTGCTATCCATGTTTCTCTCCTCAAGGTACTTCATCCACGAAGCCCTCGTGGTAGGGGTCATCAGAGAATCTAATGACTCTGTAATTTTACACCCTAAAGTATGAAGTTGTCAAGTGGTTGTGTGGACATCAAAAAATACCCATATTTACCAACGTATTTATTGCAATTGAGCGTATGCCAAAAGAATTTTCTTTTTTCCAATTAACACATGGTTCGAGCCGATGGTTTTCCGGGCTCCTTGGCGGTTTTCGAGTGGTGCGGCTTTGCCGCGCCGTTTTCCTGCGGGGGTTTTGCGCCGCCGCCCCCACCGGCGGCGCTGGTTCGAGCTATTGCAAGTATTCTGCACCAGTTCGGAAATTGCAAGTCAGAGCTCGCCGCCGCGCAGGGCGCGGCGGCTCGCGCATAGTGCGGTTTCGGGTCAAAAACAAATTCGATTGGAAAAAAGAAAATTCTTTTGGCATTCCTTTAGCAATTAGAAACAACAAAATATGAAATACGTACTCTACGTACGAAAGAGCACTGAGGAAGATGACCGACAAGTATTGAGCATTGAAGCTCAGCTTGCTGAGCTGTCTTTGTATTCCGCCAAAGAAAAATTTGATATTGTTGCCTCCTTTGAGGAGGCGAAAACCGCCAAGGAGCCCGGGCGAACAAAGTTCGCAGAAATGCTGTCATATATCGAGAGCGGGAAAGCAGAAGGCATCATATCGTGGCACCCTGACCGTCTCGCGCGCAATTCGGTGGACGGCGGCAAGATTATCCACCTGGTTGACCGTGGCTTGATTCGTTCCCTCAAATTCCCCACATTCTGGTTTGAACCCACGCCGCAGGGACTATTCATGCTCAATATTGCCTTTGGCCAATCAAAATATTTTTCTGACAATTTGCGAGAGAACGTGAAAAGAGGATTACGGCAAAAGATACGAAACGGGGTATGGCCCGGCTGGGCTCCGGCGGGGTACCTAAACAACCTCAAGACCCGAGGAATCGATGTAGACAACGCTAAGGCTCCAAAAGTACGGAAATTATTCGAATTGTACGCCACCGGAGCTTACACGCTCAACTCTCTCGCAAATTGGTGCAAAGAAAACGGCTTGCGAGGCAACCGCGACAAGGAACTTCGCATATCCACCGTCCATCACGTCCTGAAAAATATTTTGTACATTGGCCTTATGAAATACAACGGCGAGGTATTTGAGGGAACGCACGAGCCGATCCTGACAAAGAAACTTTTTGACCGAGTGCAGGAAATCCTCGCACAGCGGGGTAAAAACCGCAGGGCCAAGCGGCGCACCTTTGCTTTTTCCGGCTTTCTCACGTGCGGCACCTGCACCTGCGCCATTACCGCCGAGCTACAGAAAGGACACACCTACTACCGCTGTACCAAGAAAAAGCAAAAGTGCGACGAGAGATATATCCGCGAGGAAAAACTGACGGAGCAAATGCGGGGTTTCCTGCAAAAAGTTTCTTTGTCGAGCCAAGACACCGAGAAATGTTTGGCGGCGTTGAACAGCGAGGAAGCGCGAGCAAAAGAGGAATCACAGGGCGAAGTCCAACAACTGAAAACACAAACCGCAGACCTAGACACGAAGCTGGAAAAGTTGTTGGACGCTTACCTCACCGACGCGCTATCCACAGCGGAATACGCCGCCAAAAAAGAAAAGCTGGTGAACGAGAAAGTGCGCGTGCAAGAAAAAACCACCGACATCGAGACAAAAGGGGTGTCTTGGCTCGAACCGGCTCGTGAATTCGTTTTGTCTTTGAATCAAGCCACGGTTCTGCTTTCCCGAAACGAAAAGAGCGAAATGACAGCGTTTCTGAAAACCATCGGCTCGAACCATGTGTTGCGTAATCGCGAATTTGTTTTTGACCCGAAACCGCACTATGCGCGAGCCGCCGCGCCCTGCGCGGCGGCGAGCTCTGACTTGCAATTTCCGAACTGGTGCCGAGAACCAGATTCGAACTGGTGACCCTTCCCTCTTCAGGGGAATGCTCTACCAACTGAGCTATCTCGGCAAATTCCGTCCGTTGGCTGGACGCCCATTAATATACCCGTCTTTGGCCCTTTTCTCAATGATTACTGTGCTGTTGTCGTTCCCGTCCCCATGCCGGGAATCTTGTTCTTGAATTGATTCCACGTATTTTCGAGGTCACTAAACTTCGTCTGCGCCTGCACACTGGTCCCCTGTATCTGTTGGACCTCATCGAGCATGCGATTTACGACCGGCGCAAGATACGAAAGATAGAACCAGATCGGTGCCGCGAGCAGTGCCGCATATACGATGGTACGGATAATACCGCCCCAAAAAGCATTGCGCTTCATTGTGCGAAGCATCTTATTGTTCTCGAGCGTAAGGCGGTACGTCTCTCGAATAAGATCATTTTCGGGCATGGAGATATCGTACCATTTAAAACCAACACGCCCCGGAGGGCGTGTGGTAAAGTTGCCTCGTTACCCCCTTGTAGCTCAATGGATAGAGCAGTCCCGTCCTAAGGGAAAGATGTAGGTTCGATTCCTGCTAAGGGGACATGACAATTCTGACCACCACCTGACGCCGATGTCAGTGTGAAGATTGGCGCTAATTCGACGGTTTTGAATTCCGGATACTGGAACCCGACATTTTGGGGGAAGAAGAGGCTTATCAAAACCCTAAGCTCTCCAGGCTCCAGCGTTGCCCAACAATGCGGGAATTCTTTTACGAGGCTAATGCCGAACTTTACTGCTGACTCTACTGACTCCTCGGGGCTGATGAGTGCGCTCCTCTGAATTTCCAGATTCCGCTGCTCTGCTTGCTGCTTCTCACTTTTGCGAGCGTAGTCCTCGTTGGTAATCTTTCTCTCCAGCATCAGCTGCAATAAGGAATCTCTCTCCTCTTGCAGCTTTTCCATTCTCCTCTCAACTTTCTCTGCAAGACTCAAGCTCTCTTTGTTCTCTTTCTCATGGGCGATGATTATTGCTTCTCCTACTGCGTCCAACACGTTGGAATCCGGAGTAATGGATTCAAGGAATCTTGTGAAGTCATCTTCCATGTCCGTTTTAGCGATTGCTCTTCTGAGAGGACAACCGAAATTCATGCAGCTGTAGTAACCGTACATTTTGCTTCTGCCCTTAGTACGACCTCCCGTCAGGTTTCCTCCGCAGCCACCGCACTTCAGCCCCCTGAGAGGAAAGTCAGGATTATTCCTACTGCGAGGCTGCTTACGAGATTTGCTGCCCTCCTTGAGAAGCTGCACCTTGAAATACAATTCCTTAGAAATGATGGGCTCATGTCTGCCTTGTACCGAGATGTTGAATTTTGGTATTTCGATCCAGCCGTAGTGGATTGGGTTCCGTAGGATGTTATATACAAGCTGCTTTCCTACTTTGCGGCCGAATCTACTGCGGATATCTCCCATCGCATTAATCTTTTTAGCGATTTCCAGATAGGTCGTTGTGCCTCTTGCGAACTCCTCAAAGCAGAACTTAACGATGGACGCTTTTTGAGGATGTGGGGTTATGGTCTTTTTACCGAGTTCATCCTTGCTGTTTTTATAGCCCCAAGGCGCAAGAACAGGCCAATATCCATCGAGGGCTTTTGCTTTCATGCCAGCGACAGCTCTCTCACCTCGGACATCATTGTCGAACTGAGCGATGACAGCCAGCATTCCCTCCGAGAGTCTTCCGTGAGAAGTGTTCTCAATCAATTCCGTGGCAGATCTTAGTTCGACCTTACACTCTCGGAGCACTAACTTTATTGCGAAGTGGTCTACTTGATTGCGAGCCAACCTATCGACCTTGTAGACGATCAGGTACCCAATTCTCCCTACGTTTTTTATGCAGTGCTTCTGGAGGTTTTGTAGCTCCGTTCTGTCTGCATTCTTCGCTGACTCTCCTTCTTCACGAAACACCTGCAGAACCTCCCAGCCATTTTTATCCGCGTAGGCTCTGCAATCCTTTTCCTGATTCATGAGGCTGTATCCCCGCACTTGGTCTTCGGACGAGACACGCACATAGATGATGCAGGTCTTTGGACGCTCAACGCTCTTAATTTGTTTTTTCATGGTTTTTATTTTTATTTTCTAAGGTGACGAATGCTACTTTCACTCCGATTGACTTGAATGCTGCAATTTTTTGGTTGCAGAACATCTTGTACTTATCGAGGTTCTCTGGACGATACACGATGAGGAGATTGATTTCTCCCGCACTGTCTTTGGCGTACTGAAGTGCCGCAGGGATTTGCCCCTTCTTCCGCCTCCTCCAGTAACGCTCCCGAAACACCTTCGCAATCTTTAAGCCGTTTGCTTCCGCATACGCCAGACAATGCTTCTCTTGAGAGAGCAGATCATCGACTGCCCATTTTCCCCAGTAGTCTGTCCGAACGTACACTATTGCTTTTTTCATACTGTTATTTTCTAATTTAACCTCGTAATTTTTGTCTCTCACGACCGCCGCGCTTTTTCTGGATTCCCAGAACTGGCGGAACGACACCTAGAACACCGAAAGTTGGATGGGGTGCTCTTCGCTCTGGCTTCCGTGGTTGCTCTCTGGGGAAACCAGTTTTGGGCTTTCAGCCACACGCTAGACCACCACTGAAGGTGCGAAACGGCAGGTTGGAGCGACTTATCAACCTCCCGCTGCATTTCTTGCTCTGAAGGTAGAAAGCACCACCCATCTTTTTCCCTTCGTAGAAGCTTCTTTATAAAGAAGTTCTTTATAGAACTTCTTATAATAATTAGGATCTTTTTGGGTCTTTTCCGAAGCGGTCAATCTTCGCTTTAATGAAGTTTGCGGATTTTCGCACTTCCGCTGTCAATCTCCTGCCCGGAGTCTTTTTGACAAAGCCGCTTTCGATGATGTTGTCTTTTTCTAATCGTTCAAGCGTCGCTGCTATGTCCGATTCATTTCCGCCAGAGTACTCAGCAAGCTGTCCAAGCTTATAGAGGCAGTATTGATTGTGGCGCGTCATATTCTCGATTATCGAGAACAAGTGTCTCTCCAACGGCTCTTTTACGTCGTACTTCTTGCACAGACTGTGCATGATGAGGGAGTACTTTATTTCCTCTTTATCCTCCTGTGGTGGAGGCGGTATATTTTTAAGGTACTTCTTTGCATGTTCCATGTTTGTAATGTTTACTCTGACAACCTTTCAGCGCTGGTTCCCACCTAGGGTGGTTCCTCTTGGTTGGTAGGGCTGCTTCTTTGTTTGGCCATCACTCTTGCCCAGATTCTTAGTAATTCTGGAGCTAGTAGAAGGCAAAAGTCAGTGATGTGCTGCGCCTCGACTTCGGTGTATTGATTTTTTTGGCGCAAAATTCTTAAGATTTTTTCACGCTCATCCGATGTGTGCTCCATGCACTTTGTGCAGAATTTCTCGGAATTTTCCTTACATCAACAAAAAAGCCCCGATTTACGGGGTCTGACATCCTCAGGAAAAGATTTGTTTATTCTAGGTAGGCTCGTTCCTCCCGTTGCTCTGGTAGGATTTCAAATACCACCTGATATGCGTCCCCACCCAGAGGCTCAAGCGGTTCTCCCGTTAATCGTGGGAAAACCTCCTTGAGAAGCGTTTTGAGAAGATTGATTTGTTTTCTCTTGCTCTCTTTAGCGGTCTTGCTTGAAGACAATTTGATAAGCCCCTTGTTAGCCGCCGCTTCTTCCAAGATGTGCCACTGCTCCTTGGGGCGACCACCTTTCTTTTCAAGCCCAAGCTGCGAACATTCAACACCATTCCTAGCCCAACTCTTGGAGGCTATACCGGCATATAGAGTGCGTCCATCTATGAATCGCAGTTGCAGGGAGCGCCAGTCAGCATCGGCTGGCGTGTCATCAATCACTATATGACTTGGAGAGATGCTTTCTGGGAATGCCGCTACAGCGCGTTCTATAATCTTGTCCAAGTCATCTATCCATAGCATCAAACAATCCTTTTCATCGTCAAAGTGAACTCCTTCGAGTACTTCAAAAACCTCAGTGACCATCGTGCCGATGACAAGTCCGTCATGGTATATGGTTCCATTAAGAATGGTGATATAAGATTTCTCTTTTGCGATTCTAGCGTTCCAATGACCAATTAAGGTTTTTGCCTCTGGATAGGAAATGTGGATACTCTGTAACACCTGAAATGGAATCTTTACTAGGAGAGGCTTTGAGTCTGGAGATAATTTTGATTGTGTGACAATCACTCCAATGAGATCGCAAATTTGCCTTTCTTGCTTTTGCGTCAATTTGCCTTGCTCCATATAGAAAATAGTACAGGCAAAGTGCCAATACGCCACCACCTTTCCTTTCTGCAATAGCGAGGTAAGCTTCTAGGACACATACCAAATATCGAAGAGATCTAAACCGTCAGCCTTCCAAAAGCAGGCGGCACGATCGCAAATCGTTGACTACAGAAAACCCGTCATTTAGGGCGTAGTCAACGTTGCAGAGGGAAACTTCTGTAGAGCCGCAAGGCTCCCTAGTGGCGGGCTTTATGTTTGCCCACCACTAATTACGAATTAGTTGTGAGACAAGCATTATGCACGTTGGACAAGTAATTGGTTTCATAAAGAGACAATGGTTAGCGGCAATCCTGATTATTCTTCTCATTCTCTTTTATCTATATTCTCAGAATTCCAACAAGCAAATTATTGATAATCAATTCAAATGCCAACAGCTTGCTAATCAGATCGAGCAGACAATACATTCCGACGACACTGGAATGTTTAGCATGTTGAGCGTGCTGAATGCTCATTTCAACTCCGAGACTCTACCTCCAGCGACGGCAACAAGTACGCCTGCCACTATCACAGGGGCTGATTTCTTCTATAAAGTCTTCTATAGTCGGAAATACAATTCCTGTTTGTACGCCCACTTTATCCGCGGAAAGGCTGTTGGAATTAACATGACACTTATGTTGATTGATGACCTGCTTAGTGGCCAAAATGCGCTGTACATAGATGCCTCTCTTTCTATCTCAAATTCCGATGCGTATGCAGAACTTGAGAAACAAATCCCAAATTTTCAGTGATTGATATGAAATGGGGTAAACTTCCGGATTCAGGCCTCTTTAGAACTGCTGAACAGGGAGAAATGCTCAGACCATTTCTCATTCTAGCTTTTTCACTTATTGCCATAGTAGCTATTCTCTATAACACAAAAGATTCACCGGATAATCTACCCGCAAATGCACCTGCAACTGTCTTTGTTCCGCAGAGCGTAACTCCTGCAGAACAAAAGGCCGCAGTGGCGGGAATTGCAGCTCTAAAATGTCCAGAGGCATATGCCAACGATGTCGAAAGAGCAAAGGCTTTCTATGAGTACTTCGACTATTTTTTTACGGTGTACCCGAATAAACACGGAATGTATGACTGGGACGCTGGCCGCATGGACTTCCTTATCTCACATCACTGCACAACTACGCTTGTAGCCTATGGTTATGACGGGACAAGCCCGATAGACTCTGCGATTAGACAGAAGCTCATCAACAACGCTATGCAATCAGACCAAGCCACGAGCACGCCGTAGTATCAGTAATGCCTTATGCAAGAATCAGGCGATGTTCATTCCACGATACAACTGCTGACCATCAAGGAGGTTGCAGGGTTGCTGAAGATATCTCAGATGACGGTACGTCGTTTGCAGCAGGGGCGGCATCTCCCGTTCATAAAGGTTGGCGGTAGTGTCCGTTTCGCCAAGAGTGACATTATTCAATATCTAAAGAAACAGAGAATTGATTCAATCGATAGGTTTTGAGATTTGCTGGTCGTTGGGCTATTTACTAATTAAATAGTCAAGGAGCAGTACAGGAGCGGCCAGCAAATCTCAAAACCTCCATTGGGGCTGCGCTACTCTTCAGGGATTGACGCATTGCTCTCATTGAGTGAGCGAATGAGCGCAAGGACGCTCAGCCCTCCTTGATGTTGCACTGTTTCCTTTGGCTTTCCCACCGTATGTTCAAGCAACAGGCGTGCGGCATTCACGTCAGGAGCCTTTGAGTAGACAAACTCTTCTCCACCGTCAACCTCTTTGACAACACGCAAGCCAATAGCAGAATCTATGAGAGCGTCAAACAACTCTTTTGCGCGAGGCTTTAATTGCTTCAACATCAATTCACGCATCTTTTGAGTCTCAAGCGTCCTTGGTGACATAGGAGCTCCGGCTCCCGCTCTTGCTCCTCCCCAAGTATTCTTTTTTAGTACCGCTGATTCCATAGATTTTCAAGTTTCAAGTTCGGAATGCCATTTAATTAAACCTCCGATTTCGTAATATGGATACTATTTCCTATTTCACTCGCGTTACATACCGAATTGGGATAAGTTCATTCGTTTCTAAAAACTCGGAGCCCGACTGCGCCTTAATATGGGAATTCCCACCCGAAACTAAGATGTGGTATATAAAGGCGTCTTGGCCATGCTCCTGAAGGAAACTCAGTTCATTTCTAGAAACATAGATGGGCGACGAGAGAGAACTTGTAGTACTCTTCACCTCAATGTATTTCTCTCTGCCGTCCGTAAAAAATGACAAGACATCATAGCCTGCACCATCTCCATCTTCAGCGGCAACGTTGCGTACCCTGTCTGCCAAATCTTTTCTTCCGATGGACTCAAAAAAATCCTGTTCTATTGCAACTGCAATCTCCTCTCCTCTGTCTCCGGTCAATTTCCTTGACCTATTTATTTCTTCCCAGTTAATCTTCCGTGCCGTTCTATAGAATCTTTCAGGAGCAATTATTTCTTTCTGCTGTTGTGGTTCGGAAACATCCCTAACGAAATTGCGCACCGAAGTAATCGCTCCACTTATTTTCGATGCCCATCTGGGTTCCTAAACCCCTAGGATTGAATCGTCAAATTATTAATCCCTACACAGGGAGCACGACCTCAGATTCCAACCAAGAGATAAACGGACAAACTTATTATCATTTTAAAGGAGCTTTAAGAGATTCGATATACCCAACAAGAGCGAAGTCATTTGCGACTTTAAATCTACCCACCAGCAGCATGCATGGCACCTTCACTTTCTTCTCTCAGATTGCCTGTGAAGATGGAGTGTTTCCGGAAAAGTTCGAAGACTCCCCTCTAACAGCAGCTGTATGAACAGAGAACAATAACCATCATCCAAATTATGGTTCAATAGCGTTAGAGTATTGAGTTACGCTATTAAATCTCTTATTTTCAATAAATCATGTCCGTCCACTAGCTTTACATTGTTCTTTTGTGCTAAAGCCTTAGCAGATGGAGTAAAAGTTGAGTTTGTAATTACCCAGCCCTCATTTCCACTGTAGTAGCTAACAGCACCGACAACCTCCTGAACAGCTTTGTTTCCAACAGTGCCTTGGTATCTTTTGGCTTGGATGACCAAAGTCTTCCCGCTTTTCTTAGCTAACAAATCAGCTCCCTGGTCTCCAGTAGTAGCAGTACCACTAACATCGTAACCACACTCCTTAAATATTTTTGATAGGTATGTTTCAAATTCAACACCAGAAAGGTCATTTAAGCTGATATCCTTTTTAGGGCTACCTTTTTGGGCTTCGTGGTATTCTCTAAAAATCTTCTCTAAGACCTTAGGCAAATCTCTATACTGATCTGGTACATTCCATGTATATCCTTTTTTAAAAAAGTCTTTTAATTTGGCATCACTAATACCGTCAATTACAGCCAGTTTTCTTATACAAGCTTCAATTTCCTTAGATAAAAGAACCCAGCTTTCATCTCCGTAGTCATCGATGATAGATACCTTTCTCTCTGTAATCTCAAGGAATTTATCTATTATATCTTTCCGGCCATCAAGAAAATGTCTTGCTTCACGCTCAGTCTTATCTTCGTATTCCTTTTCAGCTTGCTCCTGCCTTATTCTATTTTCCTCTACAATCTCCTTGTATCTCTCTTTAAATTTAGGCAGAAGAGAATTCTTCAATTCAATATATTGAAGAGGAATACCCTGTCTCTTTTCCCATACAGGCAACCATTCTCTAGATTTAGGAGCTATGTTTGGAACCCTTTCTCTTATAGCAATTTCCTTTATACAATCACTCACCTGATTTTCTACATAATGAGGCCAGCTATCCTTTCTAAGGTTTTTTAGATGGTCTTCAATTAAAATCTGGTTTCTTTCCTCAAGCGATTTGGTCTTATCTAAATCTGCAACAGGGTATTTGTTTTCTAAATCCAATTGTGCCTTACGCGTAACAAAGTGGTTTTTACTAGATTCCTGTATAGAGTTAATTACTGAGACTATACCCCAAATAATGAATCCAATGATGACCAGAGGTATGGCAAGTTCCTCCATAAAATCATTTCTTACTATACGATAAATTTTAAAATCTCACAATAACCTCCAACCGCAGCTCTCTAATTACACAACTAGGTTTTAACTCCATCAGGCTCTTGTTTCCTGAAGCTGAGCCATTGGCGTAAAGCCACGATTTTGGAGGCTGGCGAACTTTCCTGCCACAGAGCTAAGCGTCTGAAGGAACTGGACTATTGGTTTTGAGTTCTGTATCGTCAGGGGGACTAGATCGCGAGCAATTCACGGATTCTAGGCTCGTCGAACCCGACGACGAACTGGTCGCCGATGGTGATCACCGGCACGCCCATCTGGCCGCTCTTATCAATCATCTCCTTGCGCTTCTCGAGGTCCGTTGCAACATTGTAGTCGGTGAACGCCACGTTGTTGGCGGTGAAGAATTCCTTGGCCATGTGGCAGAAGTGGCACGATGGCGTCGAATAAATCTGTACTGGTGTTGTGTTCATGGTGTTTGTGTAAGGCGTATAAGCTACCCTCAGATTATATCACTGCAGGTTTAGGAACGAAGCGATGTAAGCGCCTTGGACCACGAGATGAGCTGATCAAGCATGCCGTTGGCACGCTCATCGTACGAAGTGAACAGCTCTGCCTCCGGAGTGCCCTGCGAGGAGGCCATGATGACATCGAACGGCATGTGGACTGAATACTTTATGGGAGCCATTCCGAGCTCAATAACGACCGATCGCAGCTGCTCGATCGCTCGCGCACCCATGGCACTGCCGTAGCTCACGAATCCAACTGCCTTGTTATTCCATTCCGACCCCACGTAATCAAGTGCATTTTTTAGTACGGCTGAATAGCCGTGATTGTACTCGGGTGCGATGATGACGAACCCGTCTGCCTCAGCGACCTTGGCAGTCCACTTCACGACCGCAGGATCTGTGTACGGCTTTGTCTTGTAGCTGGGCGTCTCTGTCTCATTGAAAAACGGCATCGGGTAATCCCGCAGATCGAGCACCTCTATTTCGACCCCTTCTTTCTTTCCAAGAAGTGCGGTGATCCAGCGTGCAGGCTTTTCGGCGAAGCGGCCCTCGCGGGTCGATCCGACGATTACTTTGATCTTGAGTGGTTCAGCCATAATGAAATTATGTTATTTGATAGGACGTTCATTGTACGCACGCAACTTTACTTTGTAAAGTGGATAATGCTATGGTAGCGTATTGCTATGACCCTCAGAACCGCGCAGCAGAAAAAAGACCTCTGCCCCGGCTGCCCTGTCGCGCGCGTAGCCGACATTTTGGGTGATTCGTGTTCACTTCTGATCGTCCGCGACCTCCTCAGCACTCCCCAGCGCTTCTCACAGCTCGAAACATCGCTTCGTGGGATCAGCACACGGACACTCACCAACAAGCTCAAACAACTCGAACACGAAGGAATGATAAAACGAAACGAATATACAAAACCGCAGCGAGTGGAGTATTCGCTTACCAAAAAGGGAGAGGCCCTGCACACTGTGATCGACGCGATGCGCTCATACGGGAAGAAGTATCTCTAACCCCGTGGGGGGGGGTTGGTACGAAGTTGGAACCAATATGTTATTTACCGACGTCTAGCTGACCGTCGAAGGCCATCGGATAGTGCATATTCGTATAATGGACCGAAAAGCACACCTGAAAGAAACCAGAAAACGAACTCCTCAATGGGAACGCCAAGGATGAGGATTCCACTAAGGTGTCCGAAATCGTACGTATGCTGAATCCAGGTCGGTGAAGCGTACGCAACACTAGCATAGAAGCTCGTGGATATTACTGCCATCAATACGCCGCTCATGAGCGCGTCCTTCCAGAGATCAGACCGGTTCCAAAAGATCACTGCAATCGCCAAAATCATTGCAATGCTGCTGGCATAAAACGAAGTCAAACCTATCCCCCAAAACAACCAGGACATCATATAAGCCAGGAAAAGCAGTATTGCCAATGCTCCGATGTGATGCGGCTTTGCCTTCACTCGATACAGCTGCCTCGAGAAGATGACCTCGTATGCGACAGCCATTATTCCGCCACTAAAAAACCCTAGAATTAGGTCTTCGATACCAACACGGGTGCCTGTAATCGTTTGTGGATGCCACCAATCCTTGGTCCACCAGTAGTAGGCAGTCCACACACTGAGAATTCCTATGAATGTTCCTGTATAGAGCATTTCCCTGCGCAGATCTTTTCTCCAGAAGTAGAAAAGAGACCATACTATCGCAAAAGGTATGCAACCGACTAAATAGACAAGATTCGTCGGAATCATCGTACGATAATTATAACCCTGGCGATACGTTAGTTTCCAATTTTCCCCAACTCTTACGATTTGGCCGTCTTTACCTGCGTACCGGCAAATCAGGACAATACTCGCGCTGACAATTGAGACTTAGAATCTTCATAAAACAAGCCTCTCGATAGGGTTTCCTAATATGTGCGGGCGGCGGGAATCGAACCCGCAGCTAATCCGAGGGAATGAAAAGTGACGAAGGCAGCTTTTCATCATTTTGCCACTATTTGGGTGCGGGTACGGGGAATCAAGTCAGGCGTAATTTTCTGCTGAAAATTCGCACGACCCTGCCTCGGCGCCGAGCGCCTGCGGCCGTTCGATTCCCGACGCGAAGCACGCTGTGCTTCGCTTACCCGCACAATATTCGCTTCGCTCTTTGTGCGGGTACGGGGAATCGAACCCCGCTCTCAACCTTGGGAAGGTCGCATTCTACCACTAAACCATACCCGCAAAATTTGTACGCCCGCGACTTTGGTAATGTAACAAAAAACGCACACGAGGGCGAGCTGCGCTAAGCGACGGAGCGCTTGATCCAGAAGAATTGCCGCGCAAGGACGTAGAGCACTGCGGTGCACACAACTGCCGCAGAGAAAGCGAGAGATACCGCTGCATATGATGGCTCGGTCGCGTTGTAGAGCATCATGAGGATCGGCGCTTTGAAGAAAAGGAAGACTAGTATCACTTCCACCACACCGAGGCCCGCCAGCTGTATCTTCTGCAACGTGCTCGTCACGCCGCTATACACGGCAGGGGTGAGAATGAAGAAGCCGTAGCCCAGGAACATAAAGAGAAGCATCAGGCACATGCGCAGCGCATCCCCGCCGAGGACTTCCGTCCCGCGCATGCAGATCAGGAATGCTGCGACCGCTTCGACAACGGAGAGCGTCACTGGGAATGGAAGTACTCGCCGCAGGAACGGGCGCGTGCTCACAGGCATCGTGTGAGCAGTGGGTCGTATCGCCCAGTATGAAATAAGCATATACGGTACGCCGACGGCGAAAAAGGTGATGAGCGATACGTTGAGCGGAGTGAACGGGAACGAGTACCCCGCGATACTCAGTGCCATAAACAGGAGAAATCCGACGAAGGTCTGGTTGAGGAAGATGCTCGCATAGATCTCGATATTTTCGATCATGCTGTCGGCAAGTCGCACTCCTGCGGGCAACTCGATCAGGCTGTTATTCATCAGTACCACGCCCGCCACCTGGCGCGTCGCAGGGGCTCCGTCGAACATCGCGATACCGAGGTCGGCATTTTTCACCGATAGTGCATCGTTGGCTCCGTCGCCGACCATTGCAGTGAATCCGTCTTCCTTGAGAATGCCAATCACGCGCTCTTTCTGACGCGGTTGAATACGCGCAAATATGCGGTATTTTTCTACCGCGCTTCGGAATCCGGCATCATCGAGCGCATCCAATTCTGCCCCGGTAATCACGCCATCACTACCCGCAATGCCCGCGCCCCGCGCGATCGCCTGCACAGTGGCAGGATTATCCCCCGAGAGCACCCGGATGCAGACGCCGCGCTGCTGGAAGAAGTCGACCGTGTCGCGTATCCCCTCGCGCAGTTCCTGCTGCAGTACAAACAGCGCAACGGCAGTGAGCTTCATGCCGGGTTCGAGACTCTTGGGTATTTCCTGTGCGTCCAATCTGACGACGCTGAGCGTGCGCTTTCCCGCCGACGCATACTGCGCAACGGTGTCCTCGAACCATTTCTTATTTCCGCTTTCCGACAAGTGATCGACGAACGCATCGGAAGAACCCACGAGGACGATACCGCCCTCAGTGCGTATGCCGCCGTATCCGCGCCACGAAGAAAAAGCGACCGCAGCAAGGATCGCCGCGTCCGTCTGCATACCAATGAATGAGCCGACCGCAATGATCGTCTGCGATGTATCGTGCGAACCGCGTATGTAAGTACTCATGAGCTCCCGAGCATGACCCTCGGACTCTCCCGGAGACACATGCACCGCTTCTACAGTGAGCACATTTTCGGTGAGCGTCCCGGTCTTATCCATGCACAGATGCTTGATGCGGCCGAATTTTTCCGTTGCATTCACTTCCTGCAATAGCACATTTCTATTCAAAAAATGTACCGCCCCGAAGGTAAAGAGCAGTGTCGTCGAGACGATAAGGCCCTGCGGCACCAGGATACTGGCAAGCGCTCCGACCGTCTCCACCATTTGTATGCCGCTGTCGTGCACCAGAAATCCGCGGATGACGATATATGCGATCGACGCGATGAGTACCGCTAGTGTGTAGGTGATAACGGTGTTTATCGAGCGCTGTATCGGGCTCGGATTTGCCGTGTATCGTCTGAGCCCCTGGCTCATCCGCGCAAGTGCGCCCTCGGCATACGATGTCTCGGCACGCACCGTCGCGCGACCCGCCGTTACCACACTTCCCCCCAAAAGTTGGTCTTCCTCTTTTTTGGTAAACGAATCGGATTCTCCCGTGATGAGACTTTCACTGATCTCCAGACTGTCCGCGTCGATCACGATACTGTCGCAGGGCACCTGATCCCCGAGTTTTACCCGCAGTGTGTCACCCTTTTGCACCATTTCGAATGCGATGTCACTCATGCTGCCGTCGGTATTCACACGAGCCGCGTGAAGCGCCGTGAGCAGCTGCAGGCGCTCGAGCGTCTGCCATGCGCGGATATCCTGCGCCATGCCCAATACCATATTCACGAAGACGACTGCGCCGAGAAAAATACCGTCGCGCACGCTACCGAACACGATCAGGAGCGCGACCACGACGAAAATGATCGCATTGATGGGGAGGAAGACATGCCGCGCCACGATCGAAACAATATCCGTGATCTTCCGACGGTCCATATTCATAGCATGCTATCAGTTCCGGCTATGCGCACAATGCTACCGTTACCAATCGAACAGGCTCTCGATCCAATGTATCGCCGACGGCGTGGTGGTAGCGGGCACTTCTTTCGACTGTTCGGGATCGACGATAATGATCATCCCTTCGCCTTGTTTGCCGACGGCATATTGTTCTCTGAGTGTTTCTTCTTTTCCGCGCGGACTCTCGAGCTTGTTGATCCGGGCATTCAGCTGCGTCTGCTGCTGCGTGAGCTGCGACAATTCCAGCTCCGATTGAACGCGCAAGAGGCGCGCTTCGCGGTCTTTGTGATACACATTCCACACGCCCGAGGCCGCCATGATCACGAGCGCGAGCAGCGCCACCATACCGAGACGCCTCCAAAAAACACGGATCGGGTCATGTTTTTCGCGGAACGTTGCCATTTCCCTATCCTATCATTATACTGCTACCCATGAGTTTCCTTTTTCACAAGCGGACCAAGAAGATCGTCAATGTCATCTGGGGCGTCGTCGCCGTTATCGTCATGATCGGCATGGTCGCATTCTTTGCGCCCGGCATCGTAAACCTGATCTAAGGTTCTGCTAGTCGTTCTCGCGAACGACTTTCAGGAACACGTCTGATGGAATATCCACCTTGCCGCGCGCGAGCATCTTCTTCTTTCCTTTCTTTTGCTTATCGAGAAGTTTGTTCTTGCGGCTCACGTCGCCGCCATAGAGGTAGCCGGTCACATCTTTGCGCATTGCCGATTTGCGGCGCGACGCGATGATGCGGCCACCCACCCGGGCCTGGATCTTGAGTTCGAAAAGCTGCTTCGGAAGGAGCTTCTCGAGCTTTTCCACCATCGCTTCCGCCTCCTGCTGCACGCGCCGTTTACTCACAATACGCGCGAACGCCGGCACCATTTCTTCGGCGACGAGCGTATCGAGCCGGATCACGTCGGCATTGCGCAGCCCGGTGATCTCGTATGAGAGCGACGCATATCCGGACGACACGCTCTTGAGTTTGTCGAAGAATTGGCGCATGAGTTCGCGCAGCGGCATCTGAGAATGGATGCCGACCTTCCCGTCGGGAAGCGATTCGGTATCGCCTACTACAGCTTCGTGATCGTAGAGGATTTGAGAAATGCCGCCGACATACTCGGGCGGTGTGATCACGAGCACGTCGGCCCAGAGCTCTCGCACCTGACGTGACATTCCTTCATCGGGAAATCGCGCGGGTGAATACACCTCTTCGATGCGGCCGTCGAGATGTGTCACCTCATACACCGTCGTCGGCATGGTCACCACGAGCTCAAGTGTGAACTCGCGCTTGAGGCGTTCGATCACGATCTCGAGGTGGAGCATGCCGAGGAAGCCGCAGCGGAATCCTTTGCCCATGATGCCGGATGATTCTTCTTCGTATGAGAGCGAAGAGTCCGAAAGTCGCAGGCGCTCGAGCGATTGCCGCAGCATCAACAGATCATCCTGACTTTCCGGATATACGCTGGCCCAAATGACCGGAGTCGGCGCGCGATAATCGGAAAGTGCCGGCGCCGGATTGCGCACCGTTGTGAGGGTATCGCCCACCGAGGCCACCCCCGGCTTCTTGATGCCGGTGACGATGTATCCGATCTCTCCTTCCACCAGTTTGTCTTTCGGTTTTTCCTCGGGAGCGAGAATACCCACTTCGAGCGCCGTGAATTCTGCACCGCTGGCGATGAATTTGAGCACGTCGCCCTTGGTCAACGATCCGCCGAACACGCGCGCATACACGATCACGCCGCGGTGATCGGAATAGCCGAAGTCGAAGATCAGTGCCTGCGCGGATGTGCCCGACGATTGCGGCGGCGGCACACGCTTCACGATCGCATTGAGCACCTCAGCGACGCCCTGCCCGGTTTTCCCTGATGCCGGCAACACGTCGCTTTCCTCGCATTCGAGCAGTAGAGCAAGCTCGCTCGTGATCTCGGCGACGCGCGCATTCGGTGCGTCCACTTTTGATACGACCGGGATCACTACAAGCCCGAGCTGCTTGGCGACGGAAAGTACCGAGAGTGTCTGTGCCTCCACTCCTTGCGTAGAATCGACGAGCAAGACGACGCCTTCCACAGCGGTCAGCGCGCGGGATACTTCATATGAAAAATCGACGTGCCCGGGCGTATCGATGAGATTCAGCACGTATTCTGTGCCATCGGCCTTCCACTGCATGCGCACGGGCTGCATCTTGATGGTGATCCCGCGCTCGCGCTCCAGATCCATGCGGTCGAGCACCTGCGCCTGCATGTGGCGCGGTTCGATCGTTCCGGTGATCTCGAGCATACGGTCGGCCAGGGTCGATTTCCCGTGGTCAATGTGCGCGATTATGGAGAAATTTCGTATGTTTGAAGCCATGTCGCACTACTATACCCCAGAGTGCGCTCTAAATCGCCCCCTGCTCTTCGGCCGAGGCCACGATGGTGGCGCCCTCAATCGTAGCGCGACGCCACAGCCGAGCGCGCACCGCGGTGAAGGTCTCAGCATATTCCCGGCTTCCGAGGGCATAGTACGTGATCATCGCGACCAATATCCCGCAAACACCGCCGGTAAGACCGAGTAGGAAAATGGAGAGCGTCGTAGTGGTCGTGATAGAGAAGCCGACGATCGTGATCGCGATATATGCACCGACCCCTCCGGCGATCCCGGCGAACGTACTTTCGAAGATCGTACGATAGATCTGTACAAAAAATCCGCCGAAGCGGTATTCGAAGTGGATCGTGAGCACGACCGCGCCGATAATCTGCACGACCGCATACGCGAACGCCAAGGCAATGACGGAACTCCCCTGCAACTCTTCGACGCGTAAGACGCGCTGGACCCAATCGAGAACGGCGTCGTTGTTCAACGCGTGCAGCGAAAGGAACGCAATCGCGAGCGTGCCAGCTGTGACTCCCACCGAAACGAGCAGCGGTACAAAGGTGCGTCCTGCGGCATAGTAGCCGCGCACGAGCAGCAGTGTGAGGCCCTGCGCTGCCAGCGAGAATGAAAGCAAAGCGAACGCCGCAGCAGTCAGACGCGTATCGGTCCAATCAAATGCGCCGGAGCCAAGGATCACGCGCACGATATACGCACGGAGCACCAAGATCAGCACACTGGCCGGGACCGACCAGAAGAAGACATAGCGCGCGGCGATCGCTACGTGTCCGATGAATTCCTGACGTTCTCCGCGCGAGAGTGCGGCGGCGAGCGTCGGGAAGGCGGCTACCGAGAATGACGCGCCGATGATCGAAAGTGGCACCGCCTGCAGATTGTAGGCAAACATAAACACAGCGATCGAGCCTGAGGTGAGCGTCGCGGCAAGTGCCGTAAGCCCGAAGAACGTGATCTGATTCATCGAAAGCGCGAGCGCACGCGGAAGCGAAATGAACGCGGTATTGAAAAGCGCCTTCGGCTCATACAAGCGCGGCATGCGGCGAAGAAATCCGTCGCCTACGATCGACGGGATCTGGATGCCGAGGTGCATACAAGCGCCGAATACCACGCCCCAGGCAAGCCCGGTGATCCCCCACATCGGATACAGGACCTCGATGCCGACGATGATACCGAGGTTGTACAAAAGTGGAGAGATCGCATAGAGCGCATAGCGGTGCCGCACTTGTGTAATCGCGGCAAGAATGTTCGAGAGCCCGAGAATGATCGGCTGCAAGAGGATGATGCGCGATATATCGACGAGCTGTGTAGCGTGCACTCCGGTGTATTCCGGGAACATGATCGAGAGAATGAACGGGGCGAGGAGCGCCGCGACAGCCGACACGGCGACAGCAAAGAGCGAGAAGCCGACGATGATCGTATCGATATATGATTTTTGTTCTCGCTCGCCTCTGCGTGAAAGCTCGGGAATGAGCATGTACACCGATACCAGCGCTCCCGTGGCGACGAAGATGAGATCCGGGATACGGAATCCCGCATAATAGATATCAAGTGTGGTCGACGCGCCGAATGTCTGCGCAAGCATGCGGTCGCGCACCATCGCGAGCAGCGATGAGAGCAAGGCACAAGCCGCGAGCACGTAGGCAGCAGCATGCAGTCCGCGCACTTCCGACGATAAGTACTTTAGCGCGCGACCCGTGAATGCCGATATCATGACTTTCGTATCCTAACATGACGCCCAAACGCCTCCCGTTAAGGAGGCGTTGTGGATGTTCTGCACCTGTAAGCCGGATTCTGTCGTGGGCAGCCATGTATCTGGGATAGACGTTGCCGTCTACCTCAAGCGACTCTCCATCTTTCGATGACACGGTCTTGCATGCAGGTAGGATTTTTGCCGTTGCACCTCTCGTGTTGCCACAAGAGC
>CAIRSC010000090.1 GCA_903881205.1 uncultured bacterium
CTATACCGTCAGCGGTCAGGGGGTCGTCGCGGACAATGGCGCTCCCGCAAGTGTATCAGCTTCCTATAATGCGGCGTGGGTCGCATACGCACAGGCACTGGCGCAGCGAAGTCCGGTTCTCGCGCTCCCGAGCGTCGATCCGGACGGGCTGAACGACTCAATTGCCCAGCTACAGTCGGTCCAAAACAAGCTGGCTGATCTGCAACACGATCCTCAGGACCGAGCCGCAGTGCGCACATCACTCTATCCTATTCAATTTCTCTATTCGATCTCCTCGCTCGAACGAGCTCGCCGACAATTCATCGAATCCGGAGATATCGCCGATGAATACCGTTATCTTGTAGCGATAAAAAAAACCGTCCGGGCATATAGTGATGCGCTTCGGGAACACCGCGAACAGTTCGATCGGGTCGTGCCTTCCGATGCCGCCGCCTATCAAACATTCGACGGCGTGATCACCAGAGCAAGCACGGTGACACTGATGGATCAGATGCGCAAAGGGATCGACGCGACCGCAGAGAAACTCGCGCGCCGCCAGCTCTGCATTAACGGAGATACCAAAATGTGCGACGCATCCGATCTCGCACTACCCGCTATCGCACAGACCGCACTCGATACACCGGTACAGAAAACGGATCCGATCCTCACTGCCGAGGTTCTCTCGCTCTACCGCTCCGCGACCAAAAATGCCCAGTACGGACAAGTGCCGGTCGTCGAATTGGCAGGACCGGTGGCCTGTCCGGCCACACGTACGGCAGCTCCCGTATACAGCTTGATCACACGCATTCCGGGACATCCCAATACCGCGAACCCGGAATTTGTCGGAGATCTTCTGTTCGTCCCCACTGCCTCATTCGCGCAAGTGCCATTCTACGCATACTTTCGCGAGCAGGGTGTCAGCTACGCCTACTTCCCCATCATGGAATATTACAAATGTGCTTCGCTTCCCAATGATTTTTCACGGGTTTTTGCTGTATCGCTCATTCTCGATGCGGCAAAAAATGTGCCCCTGAGCGCTGCCGCGAATGATCCGGAGGAAAAAGCGGTCTTGCGCGGCATGGAATTAGCGTTGGTACCCCCGCATGGCGTGGTCAGCGAGCAACTGGCATTGCGTTATCTATCAGCCGCGCGTACTGCTATTCTCGGCAGCGTCGATCGATCGAACGATGCAATCACGCATCTTACGACACTTACCTTGGCCGAAACGGATCACTCCGCCGGTCTCGAACAATTCATACGCAGGGCGGCGCAGGACGAACAGGAAAATCTCACATTGGGGTCCGCCGGTACGCCGGTGGAACAGAATGTGCACTATCTCTTCTATATTCGCAGCGGAATATTTGCTTTTTTTCTCGGTACTAATCCGTCGGTCGCAGGTATACAGCATCCACCTGTTTCTTCGATCGTGTCCCCGTCTACACAGTTGCCGTATATTCCGTACTCCACACTGCGCTCAAGCGTTTCGCGTGATCAGATCCTCCGGGATATGACATTCTTTTTTCACATGCATGCACAGGCAGAGAATAAGAGCGACCATGAGTGACCTGTGGCGATATCGACTTGCGCTATCGCTGGGAATAGCGACGATTTTCGTTATTGCGATCGCGACGATCGCTATATTCCAGATCCGTGTGCAGAAAGCGGTCGCAACTCAGTATTTCGCCGGCGTACTCCGGACCCTCAACATCTCGGAAACGGTCACCGTAGGACATATCACCTATCGGGTCGAACGCGGAATGATCCGTACAATGAATGGAAATCCGATCACCCCCGCAGATTCATTTAACATCTTGCAGACGGCATATGCGTTATCTCTTGCACGGCGGGCACCTATCCTCGATCTCGCCGGTACAGATCCTGATGCTCTATCGACCTCCACGAAACAGCTCGCGCGCGTTCAAGCGCAGCTCGCTGATTTGCAAAAGACTCCGCAGGCAGACACGGCGGTGGGTACCGCCCTGTATCCGATCCGTTTTTTGAAATCGTTGAGCACCCTTGAAAGAACGCGACTGGTCTTCATCAATACCGGCAGCGACACGTTCGATGCCACGTATCAAACTGCTCTCACCCGCGCGCTTGCCGAGGGGGCCACGGATCTCGCTCTGTTCGAGGACGCCTATGCGGCGACAGCTGCAGACAATCGTTCGTCGTATGAGACGCTCTCCGGTGTTGTTTCAAAGAAATCGACGATACGTGCGCTGCAGCAGCTCGACGATGCATACCGTTCCGCCGCAGCTCGGCACAGCGCCGTATTGAGCTGCGTCGGCGGAGATATTTCATTGTGCGAACCAAGCGACCTGGTGACGAACATCCACGATACGGCCGGTCCGGATGACGCGGAAGTCTCATCGTCCGCCCGTGAGTCAATGCGTATTCTTGCGACCGCTCACCATACCGATTATTCGAATACCACGGTAGTCGCCCTGGCACGGAGCGCGTGTATGGGCAACGAGTCCGGTCCGTATTTCTTCATATCGGAGCCGCTACAGACCAGGCAGTCTTCGTCACTAACCTTTATCAACGATCTTTTTTTTCATCCGATCGGCGGGAACATTCCGAATAATGCCGCGATGCTGCTCTGGTTCAAGTCACATGAAGTTTCGTATTTATTCTATAACCCGATGTCGTACTATGCATGCCCGAACAGCGCGGTCGATATAGCTCAGGCCTACGCGGTACAACATGCCGTCGCGTTACCGCATACAGCGGGGACATCGTCTGTCACGGGCGGTATGACTTTGCTTTCGGAATCCAAGATAACGGCCGAACTTTCAAGACGCCTGCGCGATGAGCGCGCCGCGACATCAACATCATCCGATATCGATGCGGTACTGAATACTTATCTCATGCTGCGGGACAACAGCGCATCGCTTGAAACACTCGTCGCTGAAATAGCGGCGTCTGAAGCGGCCGATATTGCCATGACCAAGCGCGGGACACCGGCCGATACGAGCGCGGAATTCCTTTTTGCGAGCCAGAGCGGATATTTTGCGCTCTTTCTTGCGCACAACCGATCCCTCGCCCCCGATGCGATCACGCCGTACACAGACGATCCATTGCCTGATCGACTCCGCTTCGCACTGAGTACGTGGTCATATCTGCGATCATCAGTCCCAACTAAAAAAATCGAACATGATCTACAGATCTATTTTTCGTCGCATCAATATTAGCCGCTATTCGTCTACCTGAACGATCCCCGTGAAGTAGGACCGTATGTGGTCGTGGTATCCCCACACGCCGACCCGATCGAAGGTAAACGACCAGGAGTCGTTGGGCTGTATGGGCACTTTCGGATCGAATGCGGGATATATCGAATGCGACGGATGGGGATTTGATGCCGGCCAGAATTCGTCGGATCGGGTCGTCGTAAACGTCACCATGGTCCCCCGTCGGATACGAATATACTGAGGAACAAATCCCGCGTCGGTCAGTATCACCTGTACGGCAGAATGGCCACGCTCGTCGGATGAAGCCGGGCCGTTTACGATGAGGAAGTAATAAGATATGAACAACAGCGAAGACACCACTCCTATTGCAAAGACGATTACGGTTGGCCTGCGAAGAAATTGTTTCATATCTTTGGGATGTCTGCGGGAATCTTCGGTGATATACAGTAATCTCTATATTCAGCGGGAAAGAGAGTACAGTCGGGTATGTAAGATGGGGATTTGTATTCTACGGCAAGCTCTTTGCCCACCTGCTCATAACACGTATCGGCGTAGCCCGACCGACTCGCGGTAACGGCGGCGCAGAAATCGAGTGCCTGTGCGAATGAATGTGTATTCACGCCATTCACAAAGAGACCAACAGGTATATAGAGAACGCACGCACGCTGTAACGCCGGTGCCGCACCGCTGCAGATCGACCAAGACCGAGCGAAGCCGCTATCATATTGTGCGGTCATCAGAGAGGACATTTTGTAGCACGTTTCCTGTTCGGAAGAAGCGAGTGAATTACACGTCGAAAAGTCATCCTTGGGAGAAAACCCGTAGTTCGCAAAGGTATTCATCTGAATAAAAATACTCATAACCCCCGTTCTACATAGCTCTCGTTCGTTTTCCGTTGCCCCCTTCATGAGATCGCATGTGCGAAGAGCCGGATCAACGAATGCCGCAGGAGTTCCCCATTTAGAATGCGGCACCAATTCGGCATTCGCGCGAATGAGTCCGTGTCCGGCCGCATGGAAACAAATGGCGCTGGCCTTCTGTAGATATTCGAATGAGGCATTCTTAAGTGTGTCGCAGGTCCTGACGATAAAATCCGGCCGGGGATTATCTTGTATCATATGCTCAAAGAGTCCGTGATAGAACCCATCACCGCATATGGCGGTCTCCAGAGGAAACTCGTAATGAGACAAATCGGGATCATCCTTGAGTATATTGAAATACACCATATCGCCAACCCGGTGTACTGCCGAATGGCAATCCACATCGAGCGTATTGTGGTACATCGTACTGGCGGCTATGAAACTATCTATGGCGGGTTTAATACCGCCATGCATCAGCTCGCGCTGAATTATCGCGTATATACACTCAACACGCTGTGAATGATCAGCATGAATGCCACAAAGACGCAGCGAGATCGTTGCCCGGTGCGTCCGAGATCCCAAGTACGCTATGCCGAGCAGTATTAAAAGTGATAACACCAAAAGGATGCTCAACCGCCGTCGGTCGGAAAAGGTTTTTTTGAAAATACGTGTCGCGCTTGCACGAACATTGTTCATAGCGATTTCCTTGTGCGACGCGCTGCAGTAACGAATCCGAGTACTCCCGTGATAATTCCTGCAACAAAAGCGGCGCCTACGTCAATGTGGTCCGTCAACCCGAAAGGCTCTCCTGTGATCGACATCGGAAACGATGCTACCGCGGTATCGTTGCCGTCCGCATCTCGGAAACTTGCCTCTAGTTTATAGTCACCCGACTCTATGAGCCCAAAGAGAAGTGTTGTCGGCCCTATATATTGTCGACGGACGCCGGTCGCGAGCAATGTTGTATTTTCATGCATGAGACGCACCCATACATGGTCGTACGGAACACTGTCACCGGTCTTTTCGTCGCGCAACACGAAATCAAAGCGTGCGCTCTGTCCCGCCTGAAATTCGTTTGGATCGTACCCGACATCGACGACATACGGCGTGGTCGTTGCCGTCCACGACAATCCTGTCACATGAGCATCGGCTTGAGCAGCAAATCCAAGTACCGCGCATACCATGGCGATACAAACAACCGGCACCGAAAAGCTACGCCATATCATAATACATGACAGTATATCTTAACTGCGGATATGCCGTACCAAGACCGATCAGAGCGCGACGGAGCCATATACATGATGACCACTATTCTGTGGTTCTGACTCTTTGATTCTGCTCACATGCGGCACGATAGTCCTCAGGTAGGTCGGGACAGCGAGGAGTGGGGTCGACGATCGAATAGTCGAAGCGAATTCCCTTACTTATGTCTCCATAACACTGGATCGCATACTCCCTCTTTTTTACTTCGGGTTCACTGCATATTTTAACGGCTGTGCTGAACGCCTGAGATGTCCACCCGTTCGTGGAAACACCCTCAACCATGCCGTCGATACAGGAAGTAAATTCATCCCCTCGCAATTCAGTACAGAGGCGCATTATGTGCATATAATCAGAGCCATGCTGCATCAAACCGAGCGACCTCATGTTATAGCATGGGGCGCGGAGCTTCGCTGGAAATGTTCCACACGGATCAAGCGTATCTGGTACGTTTGATACAAAAAACCCATAGGTATGGGACGTATACATTTGAACAAATATGCTCATTACGCCGGTAATACATGCATATTTTTGTTGGTCAGTTATCCCAGGTAGGGAATTACATGTCGCAACTGGCGTATCAACGAACGAAGCTAGGTTCCCGAACTCCCGTCGTTGGACCAGCTCGGTCTGTGCCCTGATGAGCCCGTGTCCTGCCGCATGGAAGCAACTGATGGTTACCATGTTTTTCAGATATGATTCGGGCTGTGATGAAAAATATTTCCATACCTTCAACAAATAAGTCGGGTTCGGCCGATCCTGGATCATATGTTCAAAAAAACCGTGAAAAAAACCGGCGCCGCATATAAGCGTCGTTTCTGGATATGCCAGATTCGATAGATCGGGATCATTCATGTAGACATTGAAATAAGCCATGTCGCCTACTCGATGCACGGCATTATGACAATCTGCCCCGAGTGATCCGGCCGGCAGCATGCGGTACGTCGTGATAAATGCATCCATGGCGGCAGATACACCCTGGGTAACAAGCACTGTGCGAATAACGCCAAAAGCGCATTCACTCCGTGCGTCGGTATTCAAATAAATCAGACAGTGGGAAAGTTCGAGGTGAACGTATACGCGCTCGATACGTTCGCGGGCTACAAGAAGTGTGATCCCAACAGCAACAGCGGCGACTGCCAAAATGAGTAGATATCGCCGTGTGCTGAAAAAATCGCACCTGATCATTCGTCGCATTGTAACCCTTACCGGGTCAGTGAGAAGCAAGTCCGCATAGCATCCACAGATACACGGACATCCGTCAAAATCCGTATGAGGTGGTGTCGGGCACTGCCACCGAACCGAGCTCTTGCTTCATGGAGGCGTAAGCCGCCCCGAACGCTTTCGGCGAATAGAACCCGCGGATATATCCCACCGCTTGCACTGAGGGACAGTCCGAAGCAATCAATGCCGGTATCGCCGCGCGGGCAGCCTTACAAAAGGAAATCATAAGTATGTGCTGCGCGCCCGGTACACCGTGTTTTGCGAGGCCGACGGATATTCCCTGGAAGCAAGCGTGCATGGACGCC
>CAIRSC010000091.1 GCA_903881205.1 uncultured bacterium
CACGTCCTACTTCGCAAACGCTTCGAAGGACACGCGAGATTAGTTTAATGGCAGAATAGGAGTTTTCCAAACTCTTGGCGGGGGTTCGATTCCCCCATCTCGCACCCGATGAAGAACCTATCCCTCAGCGTCCAGATAACTATCTTAGTCCTGGTCGTCGGATTCCTCACATATACCGTACACCGTGCTTCATACCGCGTTGCAGCGGTACCCACGACACATACACAGGTTGCCGCGGGCGCTGAATCACAAGCAACGACCACGGGATCGTCCGAATCTCCTGCCACGACCACAGCTACATCGCCCACTACAATAAAGAAGGTAATTTCAAAGACTGTTTCAAGCGCAACGACACCGACCGCCTCCGGCGAGATCACACGTATCGAAAGTCCGTACGGCACAGCTCCGGAATCATTCTCGACTATCAATACAGAAGCACGAAGTGCGCTGGTAAATATATTTTGTACTCCCAAAGGCGGTACTTTGCGCCCTATTTCAGGCAGCGGCACGATCATAGACCAACGCGGCGTCATTCTCACCAACGCCCACGTGGCTCAATACGTACTCCTTTCGGAAAGTCCGCAAGCCGACCTGTCCTGTTATGTGCGCACCGGCTCCCCCGCGACGACCAAGTGGATCCCGCAAGTGCTCTATATACCCGCCGTATGGGTTCAGCAACACGCAGCAGATATCAATGCCGCACACCCGCTTGGGACCGGCGAACATGACTACGCACTGCTCTATATCGGAGCTTCCGCCGACGGCACTCCCCTCCCGGCACGGTTTCCATCGCTGCCGGTCGACACTCGCGAAGCAATTGGATTTCTCGGCGACCAGGTCCTTGCAGCGAGCTACCCCGCAGAATTCGTCGGCGCGTCGGCCAACTTTGCACTCTATTCCGCGTCATCTGTCACGAATATCGCCCAATTGCTCACATTCGACGTGAAGTCGGTCGATGTTATTTCGGTCGGAAGTGTCATTGAGGCCCAGAGCGGGTCTTCCGGAGGTGCCATCGTCAATGCATGGGGCCACCTCATCGGCGTCATCACGACCACCAGCGAAGGTACCACGACCGCAGATCGCGACCTGCGAGGCATTACGCTCAGCTATGTAAATCGCGACATTACGGCGCAGACCGGTTCCACCCTTTTGAACTATTTAAATGAGGACCTGGCGGCAAAGACGGCCGCCTTCACGGCTAATCAGGCTCCGGCGCTCTACAAGCTGCTTATTGATAAGATTGTGAAATAGAATCGTTCTCGTAACTATTTCGACGCCTTGGTTCGCAATTCCTCGCTGTCGTAAAATACCTGCTTCTCAGGGTCCCAGACCATACTGCTACCTTCGGTAAACGATTCTGGGGTTAATTGCATATCATCTGGAATACCATATATCTTTCGCATCATTTCCATTGTGTATGTAGGTATCCACACCGAGTCCTGATGATCGAACGAATCGGCAATCGATGCGAAAGTTTGTTCAATATCTTCCACTGAGGACTCAGAGGTGATGGGTATTTCAATTTTCACCGCCCGCATATTGTCGTAGTCAATTGGTTGCGAAAACGAACGAGCTGTTTCCTGATTTTCAGGTGAAAGCTTGCCGTAGTTGATAATGACGTAGGCACTCCCCGCGGCAATATCTTTTGGATTACAAGAGCTGGCAAGCGTCTGTATGCCCTTATCAAAAAATATCTCGCACGCTCGCACGAGCGGACTTTCCACGAACTTCATGACGTCAGCGCGTCCCCTCAAAAGCAGATTTCTCGACTCTTCGATCGCAGGCACATCGGAAAGCTGCTTCAATCGCGGGGCACCATTCTTCGAATTTGTTGTCTTTTCCATATAAACAGTATAAGTGATTGGCTGCAATATCGCGCAACGAATAAAGCATTAGGAGAATCGGCGCAGCTCACTAAGTCTTTTGTTCGCTACGCTCCAAAAGACTAAGTGGCTCCTGCCCGGGCTCACCAGCCGCAGTGGCGGCAGGTTCCGCCTTTCGATTCTCGGACGGAGCGCATACCATGCGCTCCTCGCCCCGTAATGCGTTCACTTCGTTCTCTTATTCGGGGCGCCGAGAATCGAACTCGGTCTACTTGGTCCCAAACCAAGCGTACTACCGGTATACTACGCCCCGTGAACATTTCGTTCGTGGCATATCATATCATAGATAATTCACAGTATTA
>CAIRSC010000092.1 GCA_903881205.1 uncultured bacterium
GAGTGCGAACGCCTTGAATGGTGCTAGGTCGTAGCGGGTGACACTGCCGGTGGAATCGGTCTGCACGCCCGACACTTTGTACGGACCGGAGCCGACCGGATGTGTGTTGACCGGACTGAAAGGGAATTCTTCGGCCGAGACCGTGCTCCACAAATGCTTCGGCAAAATGCCCATCGTGGTGTTCTGGATGAACGGCGCATATGCGTGTGGCAATTTGAATATCACGGTGTGCGAATCCGGTGTCTGCACTACCACGCCTTCCCAGTCTGCCCGCAACGGACTCTTGATGTTGGGATTTTGCGCCGCTGCTACCGTGAATGCCACATCGGCAGAGGTGAGCGGCGTGCCGTCGTGGAAGGTGGCAGTGGGGCGGAGCTTGAATGTATAGGTCGTGCCGTCGGCGGAAATATCGAAACTTTGCGCGAGGTCGGGTGTGATCGTTCCGTCGGGGAGTGCCCGGGTCAGGCCCGAATAGACGAGCTGCGAGAGATCAGAATCCGCCTGCGACATCGCGATGATGGGATTGATGAATCGGGCGGGGCCGACCTCGCCTTCAGTGAGTGATCCGCCGTGCGAGGGGATCGTGACCGAAACCGACGCATTGGCACCGGCGAGCAGTGCGAATGCCGAAAGGCCCAGTACGATGGTGAGTCCGTATAAAAGAAAGCGCTCGCCGGGCGAGAATGTGCGCAGCAATCCTTCGAGAGTCGCAAATCGCGAGATCCGACGCGGCTTCGTCATTGCCTCTTTTATTGAATTCGTAGGAGAATCTTCATCAGGGTTCATACCTGTAACTGGCGCATGAATGCGCAGCGCGGCCTCAGGGCGGCGCGAACTAGCTTATAAGAAGGCTCACGAGAGCCGATGCGGCGAACAAGATGCCGAGTACGATCGTCGCGTAGAAGAGTGTGCGCTCAAATCCGCGGCGGGTGTGGAAGCCCGAACTGAAATTGTCGGCCCCGAACGCTCCGCCGAGAGATGCACCAGTGCGCTGCAGAATAATGCACACGATAAGAAGCGCTGAGAGCGCTATCTGCAGATATGGCAACACCTCGTGGAGGAGAGTCATGCCCAGCAACATTACCACGACTCCATGAAGCCTGCAAATGTATTGAAAACCCCGTCTAAACCTGCATTTTTGAGTGACTGGCACGGTTTGTAGATTACAACCCGAAAAACCCTTCATTTTCGAGCATGGAATTGGTATAGTATCTCCCTCGCGGTGCAAACCGCTTTCTATTACCAAGTAGCTTGAAATCGATATGAAAAAGACAGTCACTACCAAGATCAAGATCCAGCCGCTCGCGGACCGCGTGCTCGTGAAGCCCGAATCCGTCGATGAAGAGAAGACCGCCTCCGGTATTTATATTCCCGACACCGCCCGCAAAGAAAAGCCCGAGCGCGGTATCGTCGTTGCCGTGGGCGAAGGCAAACGCGACGACAACGGCAAAGCGATCGCCTTGCGCGTGAAGGTGGGCGACACGGTCGTCTTCTCGAAGTATGGATTCGATGAGATTAAGATCGACGAGGAGGAGTATTACATCGTCACCGAGTCCAACATCCTCGCGATCGTCCAGAAGTAATCTATCAGCGTTAGTCGTTCATTCTATATATCTATGGCAAAACAAGTGATTTTTGATTCAGAGGTACGCGCCAAGCTCATGCGCGGCGTCGACATCGTCGCCAATGCGGTGAAGGTCACGATCGGTCCGAAGGGTCGCAATGTAGCGCTCGACAAGTCGTGGGGGGGGCCGACCATCACCAACGACGGCGTCTCGATCGCCAAAGACATCACACTCGCCGACAAATTCGAGAACATGGGGGCATCGATCGTAAAAGAAGTCGCCACCAAGACCAACGATAAAGCGGGCGACGGTACCACGACCGCGGTCGTGCTCACGCAGGCGATCGTGAGCGAAGGACTGAAACGCACCGCGATGGGAGCCAATGCCATGATGGTCCGCCGTGGAATTGAGAAAGCTGCGGCCGATGCCGTGGCCGCGCTCAAAGCGATGGCGAAGCCGGTGAAAGGCAAAGAAGATATCCGTCAGGTAGCAACGATCTCTGCTGAGAGCGAAGAGCTCGGCAAGACTATTGCTGATATCGTCGAGAAAGTAGGCAAAGACGGCGTCGTCACGGTGGAAGAATCGCAGGCATTCGGCATCGAGAGTGATTTCGTCGAAGGACTCGAGTTCGACAAGGGATACGTGTCCGCATACATGGTCACCAACGGTGAGCGCATGGAAGCAGAGGTCAAAGACGCTCCGATCCTCATCACCGACAAGAAAGTTTCCACCATCAAAGATATTCTTCCGCTGCTCGAGAAGATCGCACAGACCGGCAAGAAGGACCTCGTGATCATCGCCGACGATGTCGACGGTGAGGCACTCACGACATTCGTACTCAACAAACTACGCGGCTCGTTCAACGTGCTTGCGATAAAGGCGCCGGGATACGGCGACCGCAAGAAAGAGATACTCGCTGATATCGCCACCACCATCGGTGCTCAGGTGATTACCGAAGACCTTGGCCTCTCGCTCGAAAAAGCGGATATCACGATGCTCGGCAGGGCTACTCGCGTCGTTGCAACCAAGGATTCGACCGTGATCGTCGGCGGCAAGGGAAAGAAGAATGATATTCAGGCGCGTATCGCACAGCTCAAGACGCAGCTCGACGGGACCGATTCAAAATTCGACAAGGAAAAACTTCAGGAACGCATCGCGAAGCTCTCCGGAGGCGTTGCAGTGATCCGCGTCGGTGCGGCCACCGAGACGGAAATGAAATACCTCAAGGACAAGATCGAGGACGCAGTGAATGCGACGAAAGCTGCGATCGCCGAAGGTATCGTCCCGGGCGGCGGTGCATCACTCGTCAAAGTGGCATCAAAGCTCTCGAAGAATTTCGCGAGTATCGCAGCAAAGCATGGTGATGAATTCACTGTGGGATACACGGTGCTCGTGAATGCGCTCTCGGCCCCATTCAAGCAGATCGTGCTCAATACCGGCCGCGAAGACGGCATGGTGCTCATGGCGGAGATTTCCGGAGCTAACAATAAGGGATTCAATGCTGCTACCGAAGAGGTCGTAGACCTCATCGAGGCGGGTGTGATCGATCCGGTAAAAGTGACCCGATCGGGAGTAGAAAATGCAGCATCGGCTGCAGCGGTATTGCTTACGACGGAAGCTGCTGTTGCGGATATTCCCGAAGAAAAGAAGGAGGCAGCTCCGGGGATGGGTGGGGATATGGGCATGTAAGGGCGCTCGGTAGCCATGCCATTTTGGAGAACAACTTTTTTCTGCTGAAAAAAGTACTATCCTCGGGCCAAGCCCTCCGGGGTCTCCAAAATGGCACGGCTACGCTCGCTTGGAGTAATTGGA
>CAIRSC010000093.1 GCA_903881205.1 uncultured bacterium
ATACGTGTACACAGTCGCATTGCGGCCGTTGCGGGTCGGGAGAACACAATCGAATGTATCGATCCCCGCTGCCACTCCGATAAAGATATCCTCCGGCTCCCCGATGCCAAGCAAGTGGCGTGGTTTTTCGTCGGGCAATTCTCCGTCTACCTTCTCCAGGATTCCCAGAATATCTTCTTTGCTGAATGACCCGCCGATGCCATAGCCATCGAAATCCATCGAGGCGAGCTCGCGTGCGGATTCCAGGCGGAGATCTTCATATCTACCCCCTTGTACGATGCCGTATATTCCCTGCTTCATATTGGCATCAATGTCTTGGCGATGCGCGGCGAGACTTCTCTTGGCCCAACGATGAGTCCGGTCCATCGCTTCCTTTTGATAGTCATAATCGGCACCGGGCGATGTGCACTCATCAAATGCAAATATGATGTCGGCACCGAGCTTGTGTTGAATCTCCATCGATCGCTCCGGCGTGAAGCGGTGCAGTGAGCCGTCATGATGAGAGGTAAACGAAACGCCCTCGTCGTCTACTATCGCGAGCTTCCCGTGCTGAGACGCAATGTCCTCATCAAAGACTGCCACGCCGGCTTCACGCGGAATATCCGCCGGACCTATCTTCGATACCTTTTTCCCGAACCCTTCGCCGAGCGAGAATACCTGGAAGCCACCTGAGTCGGTCATGGTCGGTCCGGCGAATGACATGAACTTACCGACGCCACCTCCTTTCTCCACGATCTTTTCTCCGGGGGTCAGATACAGGTGATACGCATTCGCGATGAGTCCCTGAATACCCATGTCTTCGTACATGAACGATCCAAGACCCTTGGTGGTCGCCTTGGTAGCAACCGCCATAAAGGCCGGCGTATTGATGTCGCCGTGCGGCGTATGGAGTACTCCCGCGCGCGCCATGCTGCCGGGCAGGCGTTTTTGAATATCTAAACTAATCGGACGCTTCATAGAGAGCCGACTATAGCATCGAGGACCGATATCGGTCTATTTGCTGCGCGGGATAGAGCGGCGGTTCTTGCTGCCAAATTGATTGGCTCGAGAAGCGATACGCGGCGGCACTTGAGAACGCTGCTTATCGAAATGCGGCTTATTGTTATTTTTGTCCATTCCTCCTCCTTTCATACTCGAATTATACACCTAATTATCGCGGACCAATATGCTGATATTGCGCTTGCCACGCTTGAGTAATGCCGCGCCCTTGGAAAAATCAGATTCTTCGAACATGCGCTTCTCGTCGCTCATGGATTCGCCGTTGAGTGAGATGGCACCGGATGAAAGGAATTGACGAGCCTGTGTCTTTGATTCCGCAAGCCCGGTATTCACGAGCGCGTCGATGAGCGAAGTTCCAACGGCGACTTTCTTGCTCGGTGCATCGGTCGAGATCGCATCCCATCCCGCATCGCTGATCTCGGTGTCGCCAAAGAGTGCTTCCGTGACGAGTTGCGCGCGCTGTGCGGCAGCGGCGCCGTGTACGATCGTTACAACTTCGAGCGCGAGCGTGCGCTGCGCAAGACGCTTCGACGGATCGGTCTTGTGACCAAGCATCACCGCTTCGATGTCCGACCATGAGAGCATGGTCAATTTAAGCAGATACTCCTCGACTGCTTCGTCTTCGCTGTTGAGCAAGAATTGGTACATCTCG
>CAIRSC010000094.1 GCA_903881205.1 uncultured bacterium
ACCTGCTGCGTAATCGTTGAGCCGCCCTCGGCGTATGAGCCCGTGGTGATGTCGGCCAAGAGTGATCGCAGGATCGCGAGCGGGCGCACGCCATAATTTTTATAAAAAGTCGCGTCCTCGATCGCGATCGACGCTTTCTGGACGTAGGGAGATATTTGGTCGAGCGGCACCGCCGTACGGCGCATGTTGCCGTGTACGTCGTAGAGTACGATATTGCCGGTGCGATCGTAGATCTTCGTGGATTGCGCAACGGATCTATTTTCAAAACTGTCGATCGCCGGTATTGGCATGAATGCCGCCCACGCGATAATACCGCCAATGCCGAATAGAAAGAGTGCGACGAGCCCCACGATTGTGAGCCGGAGCCACTCAGGGATGCGATTGATCAGTCGGCGCGTCTTGCGCCAGCGCGGATTGCTCATGTAGATGTCATTTTAGCTCTTTTTGGTGGTCCGCGCGAAGCGAGCGTGCTGCGTGAGTGCGCGCCGATGCGAGGTGAGTGATCCCGATCGCAATCGCATCATACTCGTCGTCTAGACGGATGACCTTGTCTATTTTTACAAGCACTCGCACCATTTGTGCGATGGCCTTCTTGTCGGCGCTGCCATAACCGGTGGTGGCGCTCTTCACTTCGCCCGGCGTGTATTCGGTCACTGCTACGCCAGCGGCCCCCGCGATGGCAAGGATCGCACCCCGCACTTCGGCGACGCGCATGGCAGTCTTCTGGTTGTTGCTGAAGTAGAGCTTCTCCATGGCCACTGCATCGGGGGAGTGCTGCTCAAGAAGCGTGGCACATGCCTGCGCGACCGTGTTGAGCCGCTCGGGAAAGTCCATCGTGGCGGAGGTCTCGATGCAATCAGAATGGATCAAAATGTCTTTGCCATTCGCGCCGCGCTCCAAGACGGCGAGCCCGCAGCGGCCGTATCCTGGATCGATCGCGAGCACTTTCATCTATATATAGTATCAGCAAAAAAAGTGTTGGCGTTGTCGAAATGGCCAATACGGACGTGGTTATTCGGCGTTGGTAAATACGTCCTGCGTATCCTGGTAGTCGTCGATCTTTCCCAGAATTTGCATGAGTTTTTCGTTGTCTTCTTCTGAGAGGGGGACGGTGGTCGTGGCTTCGTAGGTGCCGTCGGGTTTTTTCTCGAATGCCCACGCGGCGCTCCCCGGCGCGGCGAGTGCGAGACCCAGTTCGCTCAATAAATGTTTCATTTCCTGTGCGGTGCGGTTGCGACTGTCGGTCAGCGTGCTGATGATGATGGCACTGCCGCCCGGACCGTATGTTTCATAGGTGATTGCTTCGAGCTCCGAGGCATCCGTCGAGGTGCCCTTAGCGACTGCGCGCTCAATAGAATCCTTGGGCATGTTCTGCGCACGGGCTGTCTCGATGAGCGTACGCAAGGTCGGCGACGACGTGTTGCCGTCGGCGAGCTTACTCTCGACCGCGATGCGCTTGGCGAGCTTGCCCCACGCGTTACTCTTGGCAGCATCGGCGGCGCCTTTCTGACGCTTGATCTGTGACCATTTGTTATGTCCTGACATATCTACATACTACCCGCGGCGGCGCCCGAA
>CAIRSC010000095.1 GCA_903881205.1 uncultured bacterium
ATTCACTCGTGGAGCGGGATCGGTATCCGCCGAAGTCTCTCCGAATGGGATCTTGATACGATCATGACACGCGAGAAGACGGTCGAGCGCATGACTAGCGCAAAGGTCCTCATCATCGACGAAATATCGATGCTCGATGCGAACACGCTGGATATGGTGGACCGTGTATTGCGCAATGTGCGGCATTCGCCCGATCCGTTCGGCGGATTACAGGTGATATTTGTCGGCGATTTCTTCCAGTTGCCGCCGATTTCTAATGAGAGTGAGAGTGTCTTTGCGTTTGAATCGCAGGCCTGGGGCTCGGCCAATCCGATCGTTTGTTATCTGAGCGAGCAACACCGCCAGGACGACGACGCGTTTCTCGACGTCCTTGGCGCGATCCGCCGCGGCGAGATCGAACCCGTGCATGAAGAGCTCCTCACCGGGCGGCTCAATCAGACGCCAAAAAAGGGGACGCCGACGCGTCTCTATACGCACAACGCCGATGTCGATCGCATGAATCAGGAATCGCTTGCCGGGATCAAGGGCGCGCACCGCTCGTACGACATGCGCAGCCAGGGCTCGGCCGCGCTCGTCGAATCGCTCAAGCGCAGCTGTCTTTCGCCGGAGCACCTCGAGCTCAAGGAGGGCGCTGCGGTCATGTTCACCCGCAACAATTTCGAGGCGGGCTACGTCAACGGTACGCTCGGTGTCGTGCAGGCATTTTCCGGCGACGGGACCCCGATCATCCGCACCTTCGACGGCCGTATCATTCATGCTGAGCCCGCAGAGTGGGCAATGCAGGACGGGAATAAAGTGCTTGCACGCCTTACGCAGGTGCCGCTTCGACTCGCGTGGGCGATCACGGTGCACAAGAGCCAGGGGATGAGCCTCGATGCGGCGATCATGGATCTCTCACGCGCTTTTGAATACGGGCAAGGCTACGTGGCGATCTCACGCGTGCGCTCACTTTCGGGGCTCTACCTTACCGGACTCAATCAGCGCGCGCTCGAGCTGCATCCACACGTGATCGAGAAAGATTCGAATCTGCGCGATGCATCGGCTGCGGCGGGGCGGAAGTTCAGCTCGCTCGCACCCGAGGATAAACAAACCATGCATGCCAATTTTGTGCGCGCCGCCGGCGGACGTGAGCCCACCGCGGCAAGTATTCGCGAGCAGGCCGAAAGTGCAATCAAGAAGACGGGTACATCGCTTGCCGAACAACGCGAGAAATATCCCAATGCGGGGCGACCCTGGAGCGGCGATGATGATGCGGTACTGCGCACGATGTTCGCACAGAAGGCCGAGGAGAAAGATATGGGAAAACATTTCGGCCGCAAGCCCTCCGCCATCCGTGCGCGCCTCGCACATCTCGGACTCATCGAGGACTACTGGGTGATCAAGCGCAAGAAGGCGGCGAAGGGATCCTGACCGCACTACTCTTCTGAATATTCAATGAAGTGCGGGGGTATACAGGTTTTTTCAAGAGCGTACAATGAGGAAGGTTTTATCAGCATGCACAGCATACGGATCGACATATGAATGATTTCCTGAAAATGGACGTGTTCTTCGTGGTCTCCACGATCGCGGTGGTAGTGGTCGCCGCACTGCTCGCACTGGCGCTCATACGTATCATCAGAATCCTGCGCCGCGTCGAACAGATATCGGATACTGTTTCGGAGGAAGCCGTATTGGTGCGGGCCGATGTGGCGGAGCTGCGGCAGAACGTGAAGCAGGAGGGATTCAAGCTTAAACACATGACTCGGTTTGCGCGGGCAGCGGCAGCGAGCTTCATGGGAGGAAAGAAAAAGTAATTAATACTCGTAATACATATTGATATGGCAAAAAAGAATAACAAGGGAGCTGGAGCAGGGGCAGCGGCGGGAGTACTCGCGGCTGGGGCTGCGATGGCTGCAGCAGGATACTACTTCTACGCGAGTGCTGACGCCAAGAAGAATCGCAAGATCGCCGCAAAGTGGGCGGGCAATCTCAAGAGTGATGTCGTGAAGCAGGCGAAGAAGGTCCAGAATATCGACAAGAAACAGCTCGCCGCAATCGTCGACAAGGCAGCTGCAGCGTATGAGACCGTGCGCAACATCGATCAGAAGGATCTGCAAACGGCGGCAAAAGAGCTCAAGTCGAACTGGCAGGAACTCGCCGCGGAACTCTCCGGCGGTATGAAGCAAGCGAAGAAGTCGGCGGCGAAAGTCGCGGGTAAGGCATCGAAATCGGCTACCAAGGTTGTCGCGAAAGCAAAGAAGACCGTCTCGAAGGCGAGACGATAACGTGCTATGAAGTGGGTTTTGCGAACAGCACTCCTACTTTGTATTCTGTCGGCGACGTACGTCTATCGTGCGCCGCTGCGCGTTTTTGCATATCAATCGTACCAGAGCGTGATGCCGTGCTCTGCGCCAATCACGTATACCGTGGGCTCGATCGATCCACGCTTCGGTATTTCTACGAGCACCGTGCTGGCCTCGGTCGCGAGCGCGACCAAGGTCTGGAGCGACGCCGCTGGCAAATCACTCTTCGTGTATGATCCCTTGCACGCAGTACTAACGGTGAGCTTTGTCTACGATTCGCGGCAGGAGACCACCAAGAAGCTCTCGAGCCTGGGACTCACCATCAACGACGACCTGTCGTCATACAATGCATTGAAGGCAAAGTACGATTCACTCGCGGCCGACTATGCCAGCTCGAAGCGTGCCTTCGACACGGCCTATGCGACCTATCAGCACCAGTCGACCCTCTACCAACAACAGGTGAACATATCGAATGCAAAAGGCGGAGCTCAGGCCGATGTATATACGCAATTGAACGCACAGAAGGCCAGTCTCGACGCGCAGCGTGACCATATTCAAACACTACAGTCGCACCTCAATGACGACGCCGATTCTATCAACGCGCTCGTGAGCGTGCTCAACCATATGGTTTCGATACTCAACATCGACACTTCGAAATACAATTCTGTGGGTGCCGGCACTGGGCAGGAATTCGAGGAAGCGGTGTTCGAGAGCTCGCCCGGCCGCGAAGATATCCAGGTGTACGAATACGATTCAAGTGCGCGGCTCACGCGAGTGCTCTC
>CAIRSC010000096.1 GCA_903881205.1 uncultured bacterium
ACTCACCACCAGTTCTCCGGCGACTCCTGTCTCATGAATGGGGTGGCCGTCGGTATCGATCAGATCAAAGTGGTGCGTATTCATGGGCGCTTCAACGGCACTCGGAAATCCCTCAATTGGAGGGATAGCGCTGAGTATGATTGGCGGTTGCATTTCAGCGGAGGCGTACATCATTACAATCTTTGCATTCGGGAAGTATTTGTGGAGTATGATGCGATGCGCATCTCGACATACGTCTGTTTGTACAAAAAGAGTTTTGATTTTTGAGAGGTCATACCGTTTTCCCAGTACCGGAGCGAATTCGATGATGATAGACGCGGTCCCCGCCGCGATACCGTCGATGTGCATTGCGGCTGCGAGCGCAGCAGACGCCTCTAGTCGCGCAGGATCTCCACCGATGAACGCGCAGCCGGGACGGATAAATTTCGTATTAATTGCATGGGGATACATGAATCCTATGAAACTGGTCATACGCGCTCGCTCGGTGAATTCTTCGATGTACGGAATGTCGGGTTTGGGGACAATAACCAGGCCGACTCCCGTGGTTCCCGATGATTGATGAATACGTTCCAGATCGTGAAGCGGTATAAATGTTCGCTTCTCGTACGGTACGCGCATGAGGTCTATTTTTGATATGGTCGGTATGGATTCCCACTCAGTCCAAGTCCGCGGGAAGTCTTCGGCGATTTTGATTCTCCCCCTGTATATGTCCGCATAGAATGTCGAATACGGTGAAGAAATGACCTCATGAAGCTTCCTGCGAATGTACTCAAGCGATGCCATATCAGAGCACGAGCGCAAGCGAGTCGGGGTGATTGCATGAGCATCGGGTGTCGAGTCTCTCCAGTCGGTAGGGGAGTAAGACGTGCATGAATCGTCCTTTTTCGGGATCAGTCATAAAGGCGTTTCGTCCTTCAAATTCCCATATAAATCTAGTGCTCGGATGGAACACGTGCGCCTTCGTTTCTTTCTGCACATGTTCGCACTGATAGAGGACGACCATACTGGGAACTGCATGCACTTCGTAAAACAACCTACCTTCTCCGGGGGGTGTGTCCGGCATCTCGCCGAGTCCAAGCGCTATTTGATAGTACAGGCGCTCTCGTGCGGGGTGTTCTCCGAGCTCTCGTTGAAAGTTTTTGAATCCCTGCCGCATCGTCACCACGGCTTCGACGTGGACCGGATCAATAAGGGCAACAGCGACACGTGCCCTCTCTTCGGCGATGTTGCTTACAGGCATAGGATAGGGAAGCGAGCGTATCGCGCGGTGAAATCTGATATCGTATTGAGAAAAAGCGGGGAACAGGCCAAGGATGAGTGTGGGATGGAATATTCCCGCCAGGAGTCGGATTGTCTCCCATGGCTCGTCTTTATCGAGGGGCACAACGTCAAGGTTCGGGAGGCTAGTTATGTCTGTGCTGTTGGGCACCCAGTCGTAGAGATGTGGTTCATTCGTAGACGCTTCCCATCGGAGTGGATATTCGGGGACAGTTTCGAGTTGTCCCGAAGGAGAGGAAATCATAATAAGAAGTGTAGCAGCGGAGTTTTGATTTGACAAAAAATAGAGGGGCCCGATGAGATATCGAGCCCCCCAATCCGGAACGTATATTCCGGGCATTCGCGTCAGTTGCCATGTGCGACCTCGTCCCAGACCGATTTCTCGCGGACAATCCACCTGCGCACGGAGTCGGTCATCTCTTCCGGTCGCTCCATCACGACCTCGTTCAGCAAGATCTGGAACTTTGCTTGAAGTTCCGGATCTTTCAGTGCCGTATAAAGCGCCTTCTGGAGTTTGCTGATAACCTCGATCGGCACTCCCTTCGGCGCGACGATCGCGCTCATGGCGTCTAGCCTGAGGTCGCCCACAACTCCGATCTCGTGTGGGACAGGGATTGTCGGGAAGAACCGACTGCGTTTGTTGTCGAGAACGGCGAGCCCTGCGAGCCCGCCGTTCTCGCCTACCTGCGGTCCGACAAACGACCCTGCCTCAACCACAAAGTCGAGGTGCCCTCCGAGTAGCTGCCCCACTGCTTCGTTGGGAGTGCGAAACGGTACATATACTGCCTCTTCGGCTCCGATGTAAGCAAGAAAGCGTTTTCCGTTGACGTAGGCGCTGTTTTGGTTGCTTGAGCCCCAGGTGAACTTCTTCGGGTCCTTCTTGATTTCCCTCATGAAGGTCTCAAGGGTCGTCCAATTGCCTCCCTTTCGCACTGCAAGTATCTGCGGTGCGAATTTCGAGGTTAGCCCGATATAAGTCAGATCTTTCATCGGGTCGTATGATACGTCCAGTTTGAAGGATAGCACCATGTTTGGGGTGCCACCGAATCCAATCGTGTAGCCGTCCGGTTTCGCATGCACCACGGCTTGCATTCCGGTGGTGCCGCTCGCTCCCGAGATAACCTCTAGAACGATTTTCTCTTTAAGATAGAGCTGCATCCTTTCGGCAATCTCCCTTTGGAATGGAAGAACGCTGGGGATGGAAACGATGTAGCGGATTGGTCGATCTGGATATTCCGCGCGCGCCGGTGTGACGACCAGCGAAGCGACGGTGGCTAGCAGTGTAAGGAACTTCGACGTGCACACCATAATCGTTCTCCCTGGCGTTGATGTTGACGACTCTGTGTCCTCTCGCGAGTATAGTCGCATTGGATTTCTGGTCAAGAAGAGCATGGTCTACTCTCTCGTGGCGAACGTGACCGGATTAGACGCACATTTCACCCTCCGGATGATGTGGAAGAATTCGGGCGACCGTTAGAGAGGGTTGCCGTACAAAATGAGGCTGGATTCAAAACCACCGGAAGCTCTAATATCGGTTTTAATAGCAATCCGCGTGCCGGGAGTAATGTCAACCAAAGTTGCCTCTTTCGGCGTTGATAGCGAAGTAAAAATTGCAGCTCCGACCGGTTCGAGCTCCTCATATGCAATATATGCTCCGTCAGCAATTTTGACTTGCGCAGTCAATAATTCTCCGGTGAAAGGGTGTCTATAATGAATGGTGATGATCCGATTCGGAACGTCGGTAGAGTCGACAATGCCGTAGACGAACCGAGACGATGCAATTTCTGCGATTTTTATACTTTTGTCCAGTTGGCGCAGGGCGTAGTTTTGCACAAAGAGGAGGTATAGACACATACCTACAGTTACAGCGAATACGGTAAAGAAAACGACACGGATGATTGAAGTTTTGGAATCGTTCATAATGTCGAAAGAGTTTTTTCCGGTACGATTGTTATCTGCGTAAAGCGGATTGCCCCCGGTGTGCGAGTAATCTCCGTATGCACATAATCTCCCACTCGCAACGAAGGTATTGTTGCCGGGGAGTCAATCTTTCCAAGAAAAGATATGCTGCGTGTCGGGTCGAGGGGATCTTCCGCTTCGAGGATAGCGTACCCATCGGGAGATAAGGCGCGGATTTTTCCGATCGTAGAAGTCGTCAAGCTGATTTTAGCGGAGACTCCGGATATCGAGATGCTTGCGTCACGAGCCGCAGCGAGCGGTCGTGTTGCAGTGTATCCGAGAATCGTGCCGGCAATCAGTCCGCCACAGATGAATGAGTAGAGAGTCAAGCGCATCATCATATCGTCCAGTATAACGTGCGTGCGATATTCTCACTGTGGGGATTGCTGATGGTACACTTTACAAGCTCTATGCAACGATTTGTATCTCTGATTGCACCGTGTATATTCCCAACCCTGCTCCCAGCCCTCCCTTTCGTAGGGCTCGTAGTTCTAGGCGGGGATACGTGGAACGGAATACTCGCAGCAGTAACCTTGGGAGCTGCATATGTTTGTGCCAGTCTTCCATCGCTTTTCGGTGTTCAGCGCCAGAAAAAATCTTTTTTGCCGGCATCTCTACTCGGGATACCGATTTTTTTGGCGGCGGTTGTGTCAGCCCTACCCATGAGGAGTTCCTTTACGGTTACAAATTTCTTTGGGCAAGGATTCGAACTTGGCACTTTAGGATCTTTCCTCCTGATTGCATTAACAGTCGCATTTTGTGTATACGCAACGCGGAATGAATCCATTCTATTTCTAGGAGCGATTTCTCTGGTTTCAACAGCTGTCTCTCTCTGCGCGCTACTCTTGTGGCTAGGTGTTTCTTTTTTCTCTCCATTGGCTGCGCTAGCTCCACAGGTGTCTTTCTTCTTATGCGCGGGGATGCTCACGACAGCACTGATTGTTGATTCGAGACAACGATATCGAGCTGCGTACGCCGTAGCTGCCGCACTATCGTTTGTTGGTATTCTGATTTTCTTTAATCCGATTGCGGCGTACGTCGGGAGTGTAGTTGCTTTTGCAAACGTGTTGTACTTCTTTCGATCGGAAGTGCGGCCTTCCTTTGCCACGTTTCCATTCGCGGCCGCTCTCGTCGCGACAGCGCTGCTCTTGTCGAACGTTTTTGGGGTTGGTGCCCCCCGTGTTGCGGTTCCTCTCGATATCCATCCTTCGCTTCTTGCGACGGAATATATTATCGGGCCAGAGTATCTGCCGTCAGTCCGCCTAGCGCTCCTTGGTACAGGACCGGACTCACTATCGTATGCGTGGAATTTGTACCGGCCCGTAGAGCTTAACGCAGGTTCAAGGTGGCAAGTCACGCCTGATTCAACTTTTAGTACCGCGACGACGCTTGCTATCGAAGTAGGAATACTCGGTCTTTTTGCCTTCTTCTTACTGCCTTTGGGCGTGCTTTTCACAGTAACTTCGGTGAGACCGTCTCAGGGTAGTGTACGTGAGGTTCTCTTTTCACTCGTCTTGTTTACGTTTGGAGCGGCGCTTTTCTATTCGGTTGATTTGTTGCTGGTCCTACTCGGGGCTGCCGCACTCGGACTGTCGTTTTCGGAAGGATATGTGCAACGAGATGGTGACTGGAGCGCGCTCGGTCGTCGGACGATCTTCTTAATTACAGTCATCGCCATGTGCGTCGGACTCTCTCTCGTTCTTGCAGCATCGTTACAGGGGAGGGCAGCGTACTATGTAGCGCAAGGACAAGCGGCGCTTGAAAAAAACAACCCCGACGGAGCATCAATTCTTTTTGATAAAGCGGTCACCTCGTGGCCTGCTGCACCGTATCTACGTGCCGACTCGTTCGCATACGCGCGTAAGCTTTTTGGCCGTATTAAGGACGGGGGAGGTATTTCCGACCCCGTTGCTTTGCGACATGATGCGGATAGGGGGGTTCTATTTGCAGAACGGGCGACGGGTGTAGATAGTCGCAATTATGCTCTTTGGATTTTCAGAGGATCTCTCATGACTTCTCTCGTTCAGTTCGGCTACCCCGGCGCGATAGAGAGCGCCGAGGTTTCTTTTTTGCGTGCGGGAGCGCTTGCGCCAAATCAACCAGAGGTTCTGTACATGCAGGCTCTCCTCAGCGTGGCGGTCGGAAATCCGCGACTTGCCAGCGAGGACCTTCACAAGGCTCTTACATTGAAACCGGACTATAAGGATGCTATCAACTTGTTGCATGCCCTCAAGTAATGTTTGTGAATCCTTCTGTCCCCAGCTTCGACAACGCCCGCTTCCCCGCACGTCTCTGTGTACATAGAGAGTCTCATCACGAGACAGGGGATAGAACACAGGGATGCCACGCATTGGACAGTACAGCAGAAGAATTACGGGGGTACACACACGCCGTGAATCCTCCTACAGACCGGATGGGAATTTCCTGTTAGCATGCCAGGGATGCATGGACATTCAACGTCAGTCTCATATACGGCCGCGGCTGTTAAGTTCATTATTGACCCGCGTTTTGTCGTGGCGGCGGTGTTGTCCACCTACCTGTATTTTGGTATTCACGCTACGTTTGATGTCACATGGATGAGTGTCGCCGCCGCACTTATTACCGCGATGTCATTAGATGTGCTTCTTTCATATTATATCCGCGGAAGCCTGTTATTTCCTCTAAGTGCTTTACCGACGGCGCTTGGCATAGGCCTCTACTTCAGATCAGCGCACATTGGTTTCTTTGTGCTCGCTGCGGCGATTGCCATAGTTTCAAAATACATCATACGGAAACCTGGCGGAGGGCACATTTTTAATCCCTCAAATTTCGGTATTCTCGTCCTTCTTTTCCTATTCCCCGCGAGTACAACCGTGGAGCTCACGCAGTGGGGTTCTTCGTATCTGACATATTTCGCGGTAATTCTGATATCGCTCGCTATAGCCTACTATGCAGATGTCATTGTTGTGTCAATCTCTTTTTTGTCCAGCTACCTCTTTTTCTTGCTGCTCCTTGTTCCATATGCTCCCGATATATTTACCCCGGATCATCTCGGGCTCATCGGACCGACTCTTGTCGTTTTTGGTACGGTAATGATTACTGACCCCAAAACGGTGCCGCGCGGAACGACACACAGGATCACTCATGGATTTGTCATTGCCGCACTTATCTTCCTTTTTCAATACTGGGGAGTTCGTTATGAGTTATTCCTCGCAACGGGAACGACGGCGTTGCTGAATTTTTTCTTTGAGATACTATATAAACATGCTCAAAGTCGGGGGATTCGTATCGGCCCGGTATTCCTCGGGAGTTTTCTGACCGCCTGTATCCTGTGTATCTTCTTTTTTGTGCCGTTCATTTGGCGTACTCCCGCTCAATTCAGTCGCCTCGACGTATCACCCGATTTTGTACTGAGAGGGGTGGAAAGTGGTCAGCTTGTGCGACCGAATGCGCACGCTGCTTTTGTCGAAGCTGAAGGTGCTCAAGTCGGATCGGGGATGTATACCTACGGGGGCGCGTGGGGCGATTACGATGACGACAATTTCGACGACTTGTTCGTTTCAAGCATAGGTGGCGCGACTAGTAAATTGTATCGAAATAACGGCAACGGAACATTTGCGGATGTCACCAAGCAGTCTGGGCTACCGGAGATGTATTCGTCAAGTGCATATTTTGTGGATTATGATGGCGATGGAAAGCTTGATCTATTCATCGCTTATGCCACATCGTCAGCAGGGACATTGCCGCGGCTCGCGCATTTTATGGATTCGTTTGCACGACCGGTTCGTGTGTACAAGAACACCGGAAAACGTTTTGTTGAAGTAACAGACGCGGTCGGGCTCGGCAATCTGGTATTCCGCGCTAGCGATGGAGCCGGGATGACGTTCGCCGATTTTAACGGAAACGGATTGCTTAGTTTCGTCATTGCGAGCTCAGGGCTTCTTCGGGAACTTCCCGGACTACCCGAGAATGCCGCTTATATTAAGATGCTTTCGGATCCGCGATTCGGCAATGTGCGCAGGTTGTTGTGTGACGCCGTCGACGGAAAAATATATCTTGCCGCGCACGACTACTTCGGAGAATCATCGCAGGACCGCAAAACCGTAGATTCCTACCTCGACAGGGGTTCATGCCTCGTACTGTATGAGGTCATCAACACATTTCCAGGCGGAGGATACATCCCGTGGTTTGCACGAGGACCGCTTGATGTTTTACTCATCACGCCGGGCTCAGTCAGTAAGTTCGACTACAGCAACGGAGCCTTTATCGAGACGCAGGATTTACAAAAGCCTCTTGCGCTGGCGCGTGCTCGCACAACAAACCGTGAGTTTCAAGACGGGTCACATCCGTTTGACTTTCCCTCCGGGCGGTATTTTCAGCCAATGGCATTTGATGCAAATCAGGACAATCTCCCGGATATAGTGCTCACCGCTGATACCGGCAGCCCTATCCTTTTTATTAATAATGGTAAAGGCGTGTTTTCGGAAGAGACGAGCACCTTCGGTCTGGACTATGCAGGAACGACGATGGGGGTGTCGGCCGGCGATTACACGAGAAGTGGTACACAGAGTCTCATACTCACTAATTCTCGGGAGGATTTTCTTTTTACGAAGAAGTCAGGTCGCTTCGAAATGAGTAATATGCAGATTAGTAAGATTGGTTTCGGGTGGGGCGTTTCGTTCCTCGACTACAATCTCGATGGTTGGGAGGATGTATTTATTACAAATGGAGATGCGACGCGTATTGCCGGGCTACCTAATCCCGATTTCAGTCGATCATTCTTGAGAATGGATAAGTTATATATGAATGATGCTCAGGGAAATCTTGTTGACCGCACGTGGGCGGATCTGCCCGCTGATGCGTTCAGTGGCAAGGCGGTGGCTATTTCCGATGTGGACAACAACGGCTCTCCCGATATTTTTGTCGGTAATGTGTCACTCTTGAATGCCAAGCAACCGCAGCGGAATCTACTCTATATCAACACCGTCAGCGGGAAGCACTACCTCAAGGTAAGGCTACGCGGAATGTCCGGTAATTCGTTCGGTATTGGAGCCAAGGTGTCGGTCATATCGGCATTGGGTACGGAAACGAAAGTTGTTGCTGTCGGCGGCAGCTTCTACTCCCAGAATAGTCTGCGACTCCTGTTCGGCCTGGGCGATGACCAGGGTCCCGTAGGCGTTCGCGTTCGCTGGCCATCCGGAAAAGAGTCTGTATTGCGCCAGGTCCCGATTGATCGAGAGATACGTATTGTAGAGTGAGGCGGACCGATGTACATCCACGGAGCAAGGTCGAACAAATCAGACGTTCCGTTTTCATAGGCCAGAGCAGATATTTTAGTAACATGCTTCATGAGGTGCAGGCTTTATGTGGACAGCCACGCAGAATTGCTGTCCGGAAAGGGTATACTAGTGACATGCGTGTCTGGAAGTTCTTGCAGTACAACAACGTGGTGCCGGTCGCGCTCTCGATTCTGATTTTGGGCGGGGGATCCGCGTTCGCAGCGACCGACCCGGCCGCGGTCTACTCTGCGCAGCAGCAGGTGGTGTCTATCGACAATACCTATATTGCCAACAAGGATCTGTCTGCCTACAGTCCCCAGGCGCAGATCACCGCAGTGACCGAGGACGCCGATACCTATTACGTCGCGTACGATTTCACCACGATCGATCTGGTCAACAGTACCTGGCAGGACACCACGAAACAGCGGTCGCTCAAGGTATCGAAAGCAATGCTCGGAAATAACGACCTCGGTCTGTACGTCGCAGAGCAGCTCAAAGAAAATGTGGCTGCAGAGCTCGTACGATTAAAGGACACTCAGGAGATCGAAAAGAAGAGTGTTACTCAGAAAGTGGTCGCGACCGTTTACGGGGGACTCATCGGTAAGATGCTCGACAGTTCCACTGAGACATTGCCGGGATACACGCCGGTGATCGCGCCAGCGCCAGCCTCGCTTGCGTCGGATGTGACTACGACGGGACAGATCGCTTCGCCGGTACCTGCAGTATCACCGACAATCCCCGATGCCGGCTCCTCTCCTGCAATGACGCAAGATCAGGTTACGCAGCTGGTCCAGCAGCAGGTCAACGCACTGCTCGCGCAGTACAATACCGGATCACGGTCGGGGGATACAACAGCTCAACCTCCGGCACCCACGCCAGTGCCCACACCAACTCCTACTCCGATCCCAACGTCTACTCCTACTCCGCCTGCTGATTCCGGAGCCGCATCTTCGACCTCGGCCGACAATACTCCCGTTCCGGTATCAACCCCAACTCCCACCACGGATCTAGTCACCGTGCCTCCGGTCTCTGGCGCTACTACGACCACTCAATAGCTCACTGGCGCGCAGAGCAGGTGATTATCCTTGGTATACTAAGGACTTACGATTCTTTCATTTCAGTACCCAGATATATGGCACGAGTAGCAATTAACGGGTTCGGACGTATCGGCAGGGGATTTATGCGCGCCGTACAGTCGCGGGCGGGGATAGAAGTGGTGGCGGTGAACGACCTTACGTCACCGGAGAATCTCGCATATCTTCTCAAATATGACTCTGTATACGGCCGTGCGCCGTTCTCGGTTTCAGCCGCGGAAAAAGCACTGGTGGTCGCGGGAAAAAATATTCCAGTGCTCTCTGAGCGTGATCCGGCGAAGCTTCCATGGAAGGATATGAACATCGACATCGTGCTCGAATCTACCGGGTTCTTCACCGATGCCGCCAAAGCCCATGCACATATTGATGCAGGAGCGAAGAAGGTGGTCATTTCAGCACCGGGCAAGGGCGAAGGATTTGAAACGATTCTCATCGGCGCCAATGAAGAGAAATTCGGCACCTGCGACATCACATCCAATGCGTCATGCACTACCAACGCTGCCAATCCGATCGTCGGCGTGCTCGACGAAGCGATCGGTATCGAGCGTGCGGTACTGAGCACGACGCACGGCTACACCGCCAGCCAAAGTCTCGTTGACTCACCGAGCGGCAAGGATATGAAAGAAGGTCGCGCCGCGGCGCTCAATATCGTGCCGACATCGACGGGCGCGGCCAGTGCGACCGCGCTGGCGTATCCGCAGCTCAAAGGCAAATTCGACGGCATCTCGCTACGTGTTCCGGTCCCGGCCGGATCGATGGTCGATGTGACCTTCGTATCGAAACGTCCGACAAGTGTCGATGAAGTGAACAGTGCTCTGAAAGCGGCCGCTCAGAGCGACAAATGGAAGCGCGTGTTCGCCGTCACCGAAGAATCGCTCGTCTCGACCGATATCCTTGGGCTTCCGTACGGATCGATCGCGGATCTCAACATGACCCGTGTTGTCGACGGTACACTCGTGAAGGTGCTCGCATGGTATGACAACGAAATGGGGTATGTGCACACACTCGTCGAGCATGTCGCCGCGGTCGCCGGCAAGATCTAACATATGAAAGTGTATTTCGCAGCCGATCATGCCGGATTCGAACTCAAAAAAGTTCTGATGCCGTTCGTGCAAGGATTGGGATTCGAGGTGGAAGACTGCGGCGCATTCGAAGCGGATTCGGGAGATGATTATCCTGAGATCGTCGCATGTGCCGCGCATGCGATCATCGACGATGCGGCACAGGGTATCGACAGTCGGGCGATCGTGTTCGGCGCGTCCGGGCAGGGAGAGGCGATAGCTGTCAATCGGTTCAAGGGAGTCCGCGCCGCACTCTATTACGGTGCCGCCGGGCAACAGACCGACAGTTCAGGAGAAACACTCGATATGATCGTTTCTTCGCGCCGACATAACAATACCAACGTGCTTTCGTTGGCCGCGCGCTTCATCACCACTGAAACTGCCCAGTCCGCCGTCAAACTATGGCTCCAAACGCCGTTTTCCAGGGAAGAGCGGCACGTACGTCGCATTCAGCAGCTCGATTCGCTGGGCAATTCCTGATCATCGATTAGCAAAATTTCTTATCCACAGAGCCCTTTTATTCCCTTTTTGATGCCGTATACTGACTCACATGCCAGAACAGCAAATAAAGTTCGACACGCCGGCAGACGAATTCGGCCACCCACCGCAACAGTCGATGGGTGCGGACATCACCGGCAAACTCATCAAATGGGGGTTCGTAGCGACCAGACAGGAAGCACAGTACGTCCTTATCGGAGTCGCGATCGTTGCGCTCGTGCTGGCATATGTGCTGTACGGCCGCCTCAGTGGCGGAAGTAGCGTCCCGACCACACCCGTCTACAGCACTACTCAAAGCGTTTAAAATAATTTCGTATGATGTTCAGAAATACTAAAGAGCGAGGCCTGACTGCGCAGGCGGGCTTTACCCTCATCGAACTCCTCGTTGTGATCGCGATCATCGGTCTGCTCTCATCGGTCATTTTGGCGTCACTCAATGGAGCCCGAAAGAAAGGTCGCGATGCGCGCAGAAGCGCCGATCTCAAGGAGATCCAGATCGCACTCGAGCTCTACTACAGCAACAACGGCGTCTATCCGACGCTCACGACGGTCAATACCACCTCCTCCGGCTTCGCCACCGCGCTGGCCGCACTAACCACCGAAGGCGACATTCCGACGATTCCGACGGATCCGCTCAATAGCGGCACAAATATCTACTACTTTAAATCTACGACGGGCGGTACATTCTATTGTCTCGGAGCCATGATGGAAACGACACCGTTGCCGCTCTCATCATGCAATATCGGTACCAGTGGCCTCAATACGACAGCTCCGACCGGCAACTACGTCGTCGGGCCGTAACGCCTCTACTGTCTAGGGGCTTACAAGCGCGCGGATGTCCGCGCGCTTTGTGCGTGGTACCATAGCCGTGTATGAAATATCTGTGCGA
>CAIRSC010000097.1 GCA_903881205.1 uncultured bacterium
CGCGTGGTATTCCACGCGCTCGTTTTATGTACGTGAGAGCATTAGAGCCTTGTTTTGAGCCGTAAAACCCCGTATACCACAATAAGCGCGAAGGAAATTTGAAATCATAAATGCTAAGGTGTATCCGCACTATACCACTCGTATGTAGGGGGTGCTAGGAGTGCCTAGTTTAAAACTTTGTCGACGATGCCGTACTCGGCAGCCTCCTTGGCGCCCATGAAGAAGTCGCGGTCCACGTCGCGTTCGATCTTGTCGAGCTTTTGGCCCGTGTTCTTGGCGAGTATTTTATTGAGCTGTTCGCGCATCTTGAGGATCTGCTTGGCGGTGATCTCGATGTCCGAGGCCATGCCTTCGGCGCCGCCGGATGGCTGATGGATCATGATCTCGGCATTCGGAAGCGCAAAACGCTTGCCCTTTTCTCCTGCGGAGAGGAGTACTGCCGCCATAGATGCCGCCATGCCGATGCAGGTCGTCGAGACATTCGGCTGAATGTGGTTCATGGTGTCGAGAATGGCGAATCCGGCAGACACATGGCCGCCGGGGGAGTTGATATAGAAGGAGATATCCTTTTTCGGGTCCTCAGAGGCAAGGAAGAGCATTTGGGCGACGATGAGATTGGCGACGTCACCGTCGATTGGGCCGCCGAGGAAAATGATGCGCTCTTTGAGCAGGCGCGAATAAATGTCGTAGGCTCGCTCACCGAGCGAGGTCTTTTCGATAACCATGGGGACCAACATGCTTGCGCGAGGTGTATTCATATTGAATGAGTGTATAGAAAAGTCGTGGTGCGCGCAAATCGGATAACCGAGATGAGATGCAAATTGCCTGGGCGCGCTATAATGCGCGCATGCTGAAAGAACTTCAGGACATCGGCTTGTCAGAAAAAGAAGCGAAAGTGTACATGGCTGCGCTCGAGATCGGGCGTGCGACCGCCGACCAACTCTCAAAGCATGCAAAGATCGTGAGACCCACTACGTATGTGCAAATCGAGTCACTGATGAAAAAAGGGCTCATGAGTACATATGAAGAAGGCAAAAAGACCTATTTTGCTCCTGAATCTCCGGAACTTCTCAAGCGGTTGCTCTTGCAACAGCAGGAAGGATTACGCACCAAAGAGCAGGGGCTTACTGAGATGCTTCCTGAACTATTGCGACAATTTGAAAGTGCAGGCGAGCGACCCGTTGTCCGTTTTTTTCCGGGGAAAGACGGTATTACTACCGCAAGAGAGGAGATTCTTTCTACCCAAGACAAGCAGTTATATGTTCTTTTTTCGCAGGATACTCATATGTCGCAGATCTACTCACAAAAAGATGTCGATGACTACACTGATCGCCGAAATAAACTTCACATTCGATCAAATGCTATCTATACGAATGCCGATGTATATAAAACAGCATGGGTGGATAGTTTGACACAAGTGCGCCTCTTGACCGGCATAAATACTAGTATGGATGTCAGATTGTTTGATAATAAGACGGCGCTATTTTCAACAAAAGGAAATATTTTCGCCCTCGTGATTGAGAGTACGCAAATTACGGAAAGCATGAAATCGATTTTCGCGTTTCTTTGGCAGCAAAGCAGACAAGGTTAAAAGTAAAATAAGTGGCCGTGGTGCATTTCGCACCACGGCCTTCTCGATGAGTCTGCTAACCATTCAACAGTGTTAGAGGCTCTTACGAGAAGCTTCCAGTATGTAGCAGGAACCCGCTACATTCTCTGGTCGCTCCCGCCTTTCCAAAAGAGTCGCATTGAGACTCCTGTTTTCCACACGATAGCCCCGAAAGAACGGTTTGGGCAGGGGCATTCAGCGCCCAACCCGACTCGAGAGCCGAAACTCCCATAGCAATGAGAGTATAGCATAGTCATTGGTTACAGTCAATCACTGCACTAAATTTACAGAAAATACGTCAATCTACAATGACAAAATATGTAGCAGAAATAGGCCTATTGGGTTGTTTTTGATGGGTCTTTGGAATCTATATGTCAGTACAACTTGACAAATAAAATACCCTGTATATACTCCATTTGTCAGCGTAAGTTGACGCCCGCTTCGGAGGCCCGCCCATAGGAGCGGTCGTTGAAAACTGAATAGTGTGAAATTAAAGCTTTAACCATCTGCGGGCTCGGAATGCCTGCGGATGTATAAAAAAGTGAGTGTTCCCTGC
>CAIRSC010000098.1 GCA_903881205.1 uncultured bacterium
GCTCCAGGAAACTCCGCCTGAGCTCGCTGCCGACATTATCGACAACGGCATCACCATGACCGGCGGATCATCGCTCCTGCGCAATCTTCCCGAGCTCGTCTTCCGCCGTACCGGCGTGAAGGCCCGCACCGCCAAAGACGCCCCATATTGCGTGGTGAAGGGAACAGGAGAGGCACTAAAACATCTAGATACATACAAAAAAGCTATTATTTCAAAACGCTAAGACTTGACATATCTATTTAATGTAGTATACTGATAACAGTATCAACCGGAGGTTTGCTCAGATGACATTGGTCTCACGCTACACACCGTACGTGTATCTTTGCGGGTTCATTCTTGCCGCGATCATCACGGCTGTTCTCCACGGCATGCTCGGCCTCAGCGCCCTCATTGGCGCTTACGACATGGCGCAGTTCTCAGTGATCGGCTTCTACGCGGCGTTCGCCAACGTGTCCTTCTATATCACGCTGACGATCTCGCTGGTGATCGGCGGCTACGTTGTGCTTGTCACCGCCGTGCAGATGGCAATGGTCGACTTTATGTCGGTCCATGTCGACAAAGAGCGAAAAGAGATCGGACTTCTGTTGCGCGGCGGGATCATGGTCTTTCTGACCGCAGTGATCACGCTGGGCACATGGGCGCTCACTCGCAGCGCTCTCAATGTAGAGCTCGGGTCAAGCATCTGGTCTGAATTTTTCTGGGGACCGGTCGCGCTCGGTCTCATCTTTGTGTTGGTCACGTACGTGCTGTGGCCGCACACCGCCAAGCTGGCGAGCGACTGATCTTTCGATTCGAAGAAAAGAAGCCCGGCGCATTTCGCGCCGGGCTTTTTCTATTTATTCTGTAGCTTTTCGATATCCTGCATGAGCTTGCGTAGGTCGCTTTGAATATCTGAGAGCGTTTTTTGTTGCGCCTCCTCCGCTTTTTCATCGGCCGCATCTTCTTCACTCATTTCTTCCACATCTTCGGAAATGTCTTCCACATCCTCCTGCAGTTCATCAACGTCTTCCTGGATCTCGTCGACATCCTCCTGAATTTCTTCCACATCTTCCTGGATCTCTTCGATATCCTCGGCGACCTCTTCGATCGACTCAGTCGTGTAGTTGATTGTCATTTGTATGAATATCGAGAGGTAGATCGCTTCGAGGCTCACGATGGTCGTGAGCACCAGCAGCATGCGGTCAAAAGCGATGTAGCCGGCAAATGAGAGGCCGAAGCTGATGATGAAAAGGATCGTATGGAAAACGATGGAAACGGGAGATCCGACCCAGCTGGTTATCTTGAGCGCCGTCTTTTGTACGTTATTCGGTTCGAGCATGGCGGTATTGTACAATGGATCTATGGAATTTGTGGGGAATGTGCAGTTGGTGAGGGGAAATGACTCCGTGATACCCGCTATCTTGAAACTCCTTTCCCGGGAAATCGCAGTTGAGAACAATCCCGACATATACATCCGTACCTACGGACAGTTCGGTATCGATGAGGCGCGCGATATCCGCGAGCGTGCCGGCTCGAAGGCGCTCGGCGAGCGCCGTGCGTTCATCCTCGTGATGCCGTTCATGACCAATGAAGCGCAAAATGCACTACTCAAAGTACTCGAAGAGCCGCCGGCGGATGCGATCTTCTTTATCGTACTACCATCGCCCGAGACGCTGCTCCCGACGCTGCGCTCGCGTACCCAGACGCTTGTGCTCGAGAGTTCAATCGGAGAAAACCTTGTCGACGCCGGGAAGTTCCTCGCTGCATCTCCCGCCAAACGGCTCGACATGCTCAAGCCGCTACTGGAGAAAGACGAAGACGAGAGGCGGGATATGGGAGGTGTCATCACATTCATTTCATCTCTCGAGCGCATGCTGGGAGACAGGCGTAGTTCGGAGGGACTCGATGCGGCTTGCCGTGAGGGACTCGAATCGGTGTACCGTGCCCGACAATACATCGGCGACAAAGGGGCACTGATTAAGCCCTTGCTCGAGCAGATGGCGCTTCTGGTACCAGTGTTATAATCATCTCATGTCGGACAAGACAATTATTGCCATTGAAAAATTAACGGCCCGCATGGAACGCGGTTTTAAACAGACTGACGCTCGCATAGAGAAACTCGCGGGATTAGTCGCCGATGGATACTCGGAGATTGATGAGCGTTTCGACGCGATTGAATCGGAAATGCGGGTAGGATTTACAGAGCTCAAACAGATATGCGATCGAATTGATACTCGTCTTGCTGCACTTGAGCATGCCGTGTTCGGAGCCTCTCTTTCGGGTCCTACCAAGGATTTCGACGCCGAGACATTGATCCGTCGATTAGAAAAATTAGAAAAAGCAGTCTATAAAAAATAATATGATGGATTACGATTTCAAGCCGTTGGACACTAAGTTAGCAGATGCAAAAGAGTGGCTCGCCAAAGAATATCGAAGCTTGCGCACGGGTCGCGCATCACCCGCGATTCTCGACAGTGTGATGGTTTCAGCCTACGGCTCAATGACACCGCTGAAGCAAGTAGGCAACGTGTCTACCGAAGACGCACGCACGTTGCGCGTGAGCGCGTATGATCCAGGTGTCATCAAAGATATCGAGCGCGCGATCTCTGCGGCCAATCTCGGCGTGGGCACTTCATCCGACGGCAACACGGTACGCGTCACTTTTCCTGATCTCACATCGGAGCGACGAGAGCAGCTCGTAAAGGTTGCCAAGGGCAAGCTCGAAGAGGCGCGCACTGCGGTGCGCATCGCACGCGATGAATCGTGGAAAGAGATCCAGGAGCGCGAGCGCGAAGGAACGCTGACCGAAGACGATAAGTTTGCGCTCAAAGAAGACCTTCAAAAGAAAGTAGATGCCGCCAATGATGGCCTCGAAAAAGCATTTGATGCAAAAGAGACAGAGATGAGCAGCTAGTAAGTAGTCGATAGAAAATAGTTAGTAGTACAATGCAGTGCACTACCTATCTAATTACTACTATCTAATCACTACCCTTTATGATATGACCATCCTGCTCGTCATTGCGATACTCGTGCTACTTATCGTAGTGCACGAGCTGGGCCATTTCATTGCCGCAAAATTGTTCGGCGTAAGCGTCGAGGAATTTGGTGTGGGATATCCGCCGCGCGCATTCACGTTGGGTGTGTGGGGCGGGACCGAATACACGCTCAATTGGATACCATTCGGGGGATTCGTTCGCCTCTTCGGCGATGAGGGTGTGGTTGCTCACGGGCGCGGCAGTTTTGCCGACGCCGCGCGCTGGAAACAGGCGGTTATTCTGGTCGCGGGGGTGAGTATGAATATTATCGCAGCATTTTTCCTTTTCTTCGGTGCGTATTCGCTCGGCATTCTCCATGTGATCGACGATCAATCGACACCGCGTGCGGAGCTTTTGATCACCGACATCGTGCCGGGATCCCCGGCAGACACATCGGGACTCAAGGCGGGGGATCAATTGGTAAGTCTCGCGGACGATGGCGGCGCTGGCGCAACGCTTACTCCTGATGGCGTCCTTGAATTCGTAAGTTCGCACGGCGGACAAAGTCTTTCAATGATGTACGTGCGGGCAGGCGCGACCTCAACCTCATCGCTGACCCCCGCACATGCGGTGGTGACGCAGGATTCCGGCCGTCCGGCGATCGGTGTCGGCCTCGCGCTCGTCACAAAAGAATCGATCCCATTCTTTCCGGCAGTGAAAGCGTCGATCATGAGTGTCTACAACACGTTCGTCGTGGTGGGCCAGGGATTGTGGACGATTATCGACGGCGCCGCACACGGAGCGCCTAATCTCAAAGATGTGACCGGGCCCGTCGGGCTCGTGAGCGTGGTCGGCGAGGCATCACGCAGTGGCATCGGATACATTCTCTCGCTCGCCGCATTCATATCGGTGAACCTGGCCGTAATCAATCTCATCCCGATCCCCGCGCTCGACGGCGGGCGTCTGGTGATTGTCGCGCTTGAGGCCATCATTCGCCGGCCTGCGCCGCGGATCGCGATGCAGACACTCAATGCGCTGGGGATATTCCTGATCTTGCTTTTAATGGTCGTCGTGACATATAACGACGTCGCACGACTTATTGCATAAACAGGGCAGACTCATCTCGTCTCGAAATAAAGGCAGTTCTGTGTCAAGTAGGGCCGCCCGCAATATGAGATAGAATGATTCGCAATGCGACACACTCAGCTTTTCACCAAGACGCGCAAGGATGCGCCGAAGGACGAAGTATCCAAGAACGCCCAGCTCCTTATCCGTGCCGGATACATTCATAAAGAGATGGCGGGGGTGTACGCCTATCTACCACTCGGCCTGCGCGTCATGAATAATATTCAACGCGTTATCCGGGAAGAGATGAATGCGATCGGTGGGCAGGAGCTTGCCATGACGACGCTTCAAAATCCTGCGCCGTGGCAGAAGACCGGCCGATGGAGCGACGAGGCTATCGATGTGTGGTTTAAGGCGGCACTCAAAGATGGCGGCGAGCTCGGTCTGGCGCCTACGCACGAAGAACCGATCACTGCGCTGATGCAAGAGTACGTGTCGTCATACAAGGATATGCCTAAGTATGTGTATCAATTCCAGACGAAATTCCGCAATGAGCTCCGCGCAAAGAGCGGCATCATGCGCACACGCGAATTCATCATGAAAGATCTGTATTCATTTAGTCGCGACGAGGCGCAGTTCAGAGAATTCTACGAGAAATGCGCTGCTGCATATATGCGCGTCTTCACCCGCGTAGGCATCGCCGACAAGACGTTCCGCACGTTCGCTTCAGGCGGCAGCTTTAGTAAGTTCTCCGACGAATTTCAGACAGTGTGCGAAGCTGGCGAAGATACCATCTATATACATCGTCAGAAGGGTATCGCGGTCAATAAAGAAGTGTATGTCGATGAAGTGCTTGCCGAGCTCGGCATGCAGAAGAGTGAGCTTGAGGAGGCGAAGTCGATCGAAGTCGGTAATATATTTCCGCTCGGTACACGTTTTTCTGATGCGCTCGGCCTCACGTATAAGGATGAGACAGGTGCCGAAGTGGCGCCAGTCATGGGCTCGTACGGTATCGGTCCTGCACGACTTATGGGTACGATCGTCGAACTGCTTTCTGACGCCAAGGGGATAATCTGGCCGAAAGAAGTCGCGCCGTTCGCCGTGCATCTCGTCTCGATCACAGGTGGCAACGATGAGATCGTCGCCGAAGCCGACCGTATCTACGAAATGTTGAAGGACCATGGTATCGAAGTGCTCTATGACGATCGCGATGCGCGTGCAGGAGAGAAGTTTGCAGATTCTGACCTGATCGGTATTCCGACTCGTCTCGTTATTTCAGAGAAGACCATGTCGCAGGGCGGCATCGAGGTCGTCACTCGTGCAAACGGCACGACTACGTTCGTATCCGACAGTAGTCTCGTCGAACATCTCCAGAATTAATTCGTATGTTCAACGGATTGCGAAAGATAAAAGACCGTGTGTTGGGATGGTTCTCTAATGATATTGGAATTGATCTCGGGACGGCGAACACCCTCGTGTATGTGAAAGGGCGCGGTATCGTGATCAACGAGCCATCGATTGTGGCGATGAACACCAAGACCGGGCAAGTGGTCGCTGTGGGGGCGCAGGCAAAAGACATGATGGGCCGCACGCCGGCGCATATCCAGGCAGTGCAGCCGGTCGTCGACGGTGTCATCTCGGACTTCGAGGTCACCTCAGAAATGTTGGCGTACCTGATCAGTAAAGCGCAGGCGGGGCATAGCAAAATACTCGGGCCTCGCGTCGTCGTCGGCGTTCCTTCGGGCATTACATCCGTCGAGGTACGCGCGGTGCGCGATGCGGCTCGCGCGGCCGGAGCGCGCGAAGTGCATATCATCGAAGAACCGATGGCGGCAGCGATTGGGATCGAGCTACCGGTCCATCTCGCACAAGGCAACATGATTATCGATATCGGCGGCGGTACGACCGATATCGGCATCGTCGCATTCGGCGGGTTGGTGAATGCACGCAATGTCCGAATTGCGGGAGACAAGCTCAATAGTGACATTGTGAGTCATCTGCGCAATGAATTTAAAATATTGATCGGCGACAAGAGTGCCGAAGAGATTAAGATTGCGATCGCGAGTGTGTCGCCGGCGCGTCAGCCGCTCGAAGCGATCGTGCGCGGGCGCGACCTCGTCACCGGACTACCGCGGGAAATCATCATATCGGATCAGGATGTACGTAATGCGATCGGTCATTCGATAGAAGAGCTCGTGGAGTCGGTAAAGGAAGTGCTAGAGACCACGCAGCCCGAAATCATTTCCGACGTGATGCAGCGCGGCATTTATCTCGCCGGAGGCGGAGCGCTTATTCGCGGCCTCCCGGATTTTCTCGCAAAAAGTCTCGGTGTGCCCGTCATTGTGGCGAATGATCCGCTCACTGCAGTAGTACGCGGAACGAGTTTTGTATTGACCGATCTCGATTTCTACCGCGAATCCATGCTCCGTTCGGACGATGAGCTCGTGCCGACCGAATAACCCAAACGTATGAAAGAACGGTTTGTATTTGGATCCTCGAACCGTTCCTCCGGACGGCACCGCCTGCTTTACATAACA
>CAIRSC010000099.1 GCA_903881205.1 uncultured bacterium
GCAAAGTGCCAAAGACAGTACCCGAGCTCGTGACGCTGCCCGGTGTTGCATACAAGACCGCGAATGTCGTGCTCGGAGAATTGTATGAAATATGGGACGGCATTCCGACCGATACGCATGTGAAGCGTTTCGCCAAACGCCTCGATCTCGTCGACAGTACTGATCTCACGAAAATATCAAAGGAGCTCGAGGCGCTCGTAGCAAAGAACGATTGGAAATACGTGAACAACGGACTGGTACTCTACGGCCGCTACGTGTGCAAGGCCAAAAAGCACGATTGCAGCATCCACGGGCTCACTGCAATCTATCCCGAATCGCGCTCTATCTGGCCAAAAGCGAAGTAAAGACGCCGATGTCGGAGTGCGGTAGGATGTATACATATGGCGCAAAAGAAAGTGGCGGTGTTCGATGTTGATGGAACGATCTTTCGCTCGAGCTTGCTCATCCAGCTCGTGGACACATTGATCGCCCACGGGGCATTTCCTGAGGATGCAAAGACCGTATATGAAAAACAGCACGCCAAGTGGCTCGACCGTGAGGGCGACTATGAGGAATACATAGAGGCCGTGCTCAAAGCGTTCCGTACGCATCTGAAGGGTGTGCATTATGGCGAAATGGCCGATGCCGCCGAGGCAATGGTGAGCGTACAGGGCAAGCGCACCTATCGGTACACCCGCGATCTGCTCAAAGACCTGAAGGCGCGCGGCTATTACCTGCTCGCGGTATCGCATTCGCCCAAGACCGTGCTCGACAAATTCTGCCCGAAGCTCGGGTTCGATAAGGTGTACGGCACGATGTATGAGATCGGTCCGCAGGATCTCTTTACCGGCAAAATGCTCGACGAAGAACAGATACTCAACAAAGCGAATATATTAAAACGCGCGGTCGAAAAAGAAGGGCTCACACTGCGTCATTCGATCGGGGTGGGTGATACCGAATCAGACATCCCGTTCCTCGAAATGGTGTCGAAACCGATCTGCTTCAATCCCAATGAGAAGCTCTATACCTATGCCAAGCGCATGAAGTGGGCCGTGATCATCGAGCGCAAAGACGTGATCTACGCTTTGTAATCCATGCCAGCGGATATTCGGAAATTTCAAAAAGAAGTGTGGGCATATTACCGTGCTCATGGCCGACATGATCTGCCGTGGCGCAAGACCCGCGATCCGTACAAAATTCTCGTTTCCGAGGTGATGCTGCAGCAGACACAAGTGCCGCGGGTACTCGAGAAGTATAAAGAATTTCTGGACGCTTTCCCTACGGTTCAGGAGTGTGCAAGGGCGCCCCTTGCACACATCCTCAAGATCTGGAATGGGCTTGGCTACAACAGGAGGGGAAAGTATCTGCATGATGCGGCCAAAAAGATCGTGAAGATCGGCAATATTAAAAAAGCACTCATGGAGCCGCTGCCTGGTGTCGGCCCGTACACGCGCGCCGCGGTGCGGACATTCGCATACAACGAACCGCATACGATGATCGAGACCAATATCCGCACCGCCTTTATCCACCATTTCTTTCCCTCCCGTAATGCCAACGGTCGTCGACAAGACGGGAATACATCAGTGCACGATAGAGACCTGATCACATTGATTGAAACGGCGGCGGCAGATCAGGATCCGAGAGAGTGGCACTGGGCGCTCATGGATTACGGCTCGTATCTCAAGAAACAATTCCCGAATCCGTCTCGCAAAAGTGCGGGCTATACGAAACAATCAAAATTTGAAGGGTCGCTGCGCCAAGTGCGCGGTGCGATCCTGCGCGAACTCCACAAAGGTCCTCAGAAAGAGATGCTACTTTTAGCAAGGTTAAACCTTGCTACTCCGAAGTCAGACTTCGGAAAACGGGCGCTCGCAGGGCTTGAGAAGGATGGCATGATCGAAAAAGTAAAAGGGAAGTGGCGGATTTCTTAATGTTCCTTGTTGTAGCGGTCGTGATAGTAAGGAACATATACAAGATAAAAGACAAAGCGGCAAGGTCATTGCTGCCTTGCCGCTCTAAGGGCGTCTTATACATCGGTTCGATCGCGAAATGCCGTACCCGCTTCGGTAACCGCATATCGGCCTTTTGCAATCTTTTCGACAAATTCGCTTTCGACAAGTTGCGCAAGCTGAGCCCGAATGTGTTTTTCACCGTTGAGGTAGCTTTTCTCCTCTTCCGTTACCGTAGCGGCACCAAACTCGTCGATAAGTTCGCGTACGGAAAAATCTGTGGGGCTGAGATCGTCGATAATGCGCGAGAGCCAAAGGTGCATCTCGCGATTGGCCTTGCGTGGTTTGCGGGACATCGGCTTACTCCAATGAGGATTGCTCAGACAGATTTGTAACCTGAAATTTGCAGTATGTCAACTCATCTTGCAAAGACAAAGCGGCAAGGTCGTTACCGCCTTGCCGCTTAATAAACGCTCTTAGCGTTTGAGTTGTTCCGCAATCTCCGCGTTCACGCGCTTCCTCTGTTCCCAGTATTCCTGAGCAGAGTCGGCATCAACAAAGTAATGCCTCATATAGGCGCGAACTTCTTCGAAACGTTCGTTGGAGGAAAACGCATCGGGCCCATTGAGCCAATAGTTATTTGTCTCACTTTTGGTCGGCACTTGGATAGCCTTGGTCCGACCGGGCAAGATAACGGATACGTTGGCTTCGTCCGTTAAGATGAGGTTGCGAAAATTTTCCGCTCGGCTTTCTCGCGGATCGGCACTAGCTACGTATTGCATTGAACTGCTCCTTTCTGCGTTAAGGGTAGCAAAATCGCTAAATGCTCACAATCACCGGGATCACGATCGGGCGCTTTTGGGTGCGCTGCAAGAGGAAGCGGGCGACTGCCTCGGCGAGGTCATCGCGGGCGTTATCGAGATCGGCCGCGCGCGGATTCGCCATGGAATCTTCCACTGATTTGCGGATGATGAGGCGCGTTTGGTCCATGAGGTCCTTATTGTCGCGCAGATACACGAAGCCGCGGGAGATGATATCGGGCGACTTGTGAAGTTTGCCGGTGCGTCGGTCGACGGTGGCGACGACCACGCAGAATCCTTCCTGTCCAAGCGCTTTGCGGTCGCGCATGAGCACGTCGGAAAGTTCTGAGACGGTCTGGCCTTCGACGACGCGCGTCTCGGCCGGTGCCTTGTACGGTTGTTTGATGATTTTTTCTCCGGCCTTGATGTCGATGATCGAGCTGTTGTCGGGAATGACGACGTTTTCTTTCTGTACGCCCATTTCCACTGCGAGGTCGCCGTGGATGCGGAGCATGTAGTGATATCCGTGGACCGGAACGAAGTACTTCGGTTTGATCTGTTTGTGGATCCAGACCGCTTCCTCACGGTTGCCGTGGCCCGATGCGTGCACGTCGGACGCGTGGTAGGTGATGATGTGTGCGCCCTGGCGCGAGAGGTTGTCTTTGAGCTTCTGCACGGCGCGCTCGTTGCCCGGAATGACCGATGACGAAAGCACGATTGTATCCTGCGGCGTCAGTCGGATGTGCTTGTGGGTCTTGTTGCCGATGCGTGCAAGTGAGGCGAATTCATCGCCCTGGGCGCCGGTGGCAAGGATGATGAGCTTCTCCGGGGCGTACTGCGCCATGTTTTCCACCGCGACGACGGTGTCGTCTTTGTACTTGATGAGACCGATCTCACGCGCGATCTCGATGTTGGTGCGCATCGAGCGGCCGTCGATCACGATCTTGCGACCGTACATCTCGGCAAAATGCACCACCTTGATGAGGCGTTCGAGGTGCGATGCGAACATCGCGATAATAAGGCGCGTGGTCGATTCTTTGATGAGGGTATCGAGTGTGCGATACACGTTGGACTCCGGAATAGAGAAGCCGGGCTGCCAGACGTTGGTCGAGTCCATGAGCAGTGCGAGCACTTTGCGATCTTTGAAAATGCTGAACTCTCGCTTCTCTTCGTCGGATGGCTCGCCGCCTTCGTGGTTGAGCTTGATGTCGCCGGTGAAGACCACATCGCCCCAGGCCGTCTCGATGATGATACCCATCGAATCGGGCACGGTGTGGGTGACACCGAAGAAACGTACCGTCGCAGCGCCGAGTTTGAGGACCTCGTCGCGCTCGACTTCGCGAATCATCACCGGTGCGGTGAGTGCGAATTCTTCTTGGCGCTTCTTGATCATCATGCCGGTGAGCTTGCGGGTATAGATCGGCGGATTGCCGATGCGATCGATGATGTAGGGAATACCTCCGATGTGGTCGAGGTGGCCGTGTGAAATGAGGAGTCCGCGGATCTTATCGCGGCGCTCTTCGAGGTAGCCGGTGTTGGGCAAAATGTAATCGATGCCCGGTGTTTCTCCTTCACCGAACGAGAAACCGCAGTCGAGGATAAAAATATCGTTGCCGATCTCGATGGCCGTCATGTTGCGGCCGATCTCTTCGACGCCGCCGAGCGGGATGATGCGTACGACATCATCGGCTGGAGGTGGGACAACTGCTGCAGGACCTTGCTTGCGCATGGATGGCGCCTGGTGCTCTACCTTGGTGCGACCGCGCGGCGGACGTGCCGGACGATCATGGAACGGGCGGCGGCGACCCGAACGCTCGCGCTGTGGGCCGCGTGGTCCCTGCGGATTGTTGGGATTGCCTTGTCCGGGGCCTTGTGGGCCTCGGCCGGGACCTCCTGGGCGCGGGCCGCGCGACGGGCGGTGAGGTGAGCGCTGTGGTGGGCGCGGTGTTGGGCCGACGGATGATGGCACACTGCGCGGCGCATCGGTGCGATTCGACGCGGGGACGAATGCGCCGCCTGCGTTAGAAAACTCTGACTGTGAATCCATATGTAATTTCTACGAACGTAATAATTGTGCTGCTAATAATTTTGGATCAATGTTATACGCCGGTCTCAGGCGACTTGTCGGTGAATATGCTCCACACACTTTCCGTATCCGTATACCACTGGTACACGTTGAGGAAGCGCTCCGAAGGAACAGTGGTGGCGCCAAGCGAGACACCTTTGAGACTCTTCGGTACCTCGTAGAGGAATTCCGGAGAGTACAAAAAGACGGCGGGACGGTCATGCTCGACGAGCGTAGCGAACTGATCGTAGATCTTGGTGCGCTCTTCGGTATCGGTCGTTGCGCGTGCTTGTGAGAGCAGTGTATCAACTCCGGCGTTGGCATACAAGGCGAGGTTGAGTCCCGGGTCGTTGCGCTGCGACGAGTGCCAGAATGCGAAGAGGTCGAGCTCGCGACCGACGACCTCGCCGAAGAGAATCGCATCGTAGTTGCGCGGTCGGATCACGGTGGTATTGAGATCGCTGAGCGGATATACCTGCACCGTTACGCTCGCCCCGAGTGCTTTCCATGCGGCAGCGACTGCATCTGCGGTCGCAGAGAGCTCCGTCGGATCGGCGGTAGAAAGTGTAAACGAGAGCGGCAGACCTTTTGCATTGGTCCAGGTGTTGTCGGCGTTGTGTTTCCAGCCGCCTTTGACGAGTAGTGCCTGTGCTGCAGCGATCGAGTCGTCGGTATACGCCGTCGATACATTGATAGTGTGGTTATCTGTCGGTGCTGCAATCGGCGGGAGGGGACCTTTGAGCGGTACTCCGTATCCGAAAAGTGTCATATCGACGAGTCGCTGCTTGTCGATAGCGGTATCAAGCGCGGCGCGCACCGATGAATCGGAGAGTACTGCCGAATGCGACTGATTGAAAAAGACGCCGAACACGCGCGGGAGTATCGTGCTCACTGTCTGTGTGTCGGTGAGCTTGATGAGAGAGAGTTGCTCAGGATCAATGCCCGCGACCGCATCGATACGGCCCTGGTTGAACGCGGTGCGCATACCGTCTTCATTTGGATAGAAGAGGAACGTAATGTGTCCGACATAGGGCTCGCCGAGTGCGAACGCCTTGAATGGTGCTAGGTCGTAGCGGGTGACACTGCCGGTGGAATCGGTCTGCACGCCCGACACTTTGTACGGACCGGAGCCGACCGGATGTGTGTTGACCGGACTGAAAGGGAATTCTTCGGCCGAGAC
>CAIRSC010000100.1 GCA_903881205.1 uncultured bacterium
GGCCAAGATCTACGAGCTCTACATCGACAAATTCGCCGATACGATAGAAAATCTGACGTTGCATATCGACTACTTCACGACGCTCGGCGTCAACACACTGCACCTTCTCCCGCACTACCCCTCACCCATGATCGACGACGGGTATGATGTATCCGATTATCGCTCGGTCAGAACGAGCCTTGGTACGCTCGATGATTTCTCGGAGCTTATCGACGCGGCCCACTCGCGCGGAATCCGGATCGTGATCGACCTTGTCCTCAACCACACTTCCCGGGAACACCCGTGGTTCGTAGAAGCATTGACCGATCCGCACAGCCCAAAGCGCAACTATTATCTCTGGAGTCACACGGGTACGGAATTTTCTCAGGCAACCAACGGTCTGCCGGACATCAAGAAAAACAACTGGATCCCCACCGACGGCGCTGACTTTTATTTTGCGACCTACTACCCCGAACAGCCCGACCTCAACTGGGACAATCCCGCGGTCTTCGAGGAGATGCTCTCAATCATGGAATTCTGGGCCGCGCTCGGGGTCGACGGGTTCCGGCTCGACGCGGTGCCGCATCTCATAAAGCGCACTGGCACCACCTGCAAGGGACTCCCCGAGACGCATGCCGTGATCAAGCGGATCCGCGCTCGCCTCGAATCGAAATATCCGCAGGTCATCCTTATCGCCGAAGCCGCAGGTCCCCTGTCGGAGACAAAGAAATATTTTGGCAACGGCGACGAGTGTCATATGGCCTACCACTTCATCCTAATGGAAGAGATGTGGAGTGCTATCTATCGCGGCGATCGATCGAAGCTGATGAAACTGGTCGAGGATTCCCTCGACATACCCGACAACTGCCAGTGGGCGATCTTTTTGCGCAATCACGACGAGATCGCGCTCGAGACACTCGCTCCCGAAGTGCATGAGGCACTGCTCAATTTTCTTGATGCTAAGCGTACCTATGCGTACAACAACGGCACGCGCACTTCCATGCGGATCGGATCGATATTCGGCGGAGACCGCGACAAGATACTGAATGCGCTCTCGCTCCTCTACACGCTGCCGGGAGCCCCGATCATGTATTACGGCGACGAGATCGGAATGAACAACCTTGCGCCGCAAGAAGGATTTCGCGACTCACGGAAATACGTGCGCGGGTCGTTTGACTGGAAGATTGCGCAGCAGCAGATCAATGATTCGGGATCATTACTGAGCGCAGTGTCAAAACTGGTTCGCCTCGGTACCGCCGCCATCGTGCATGCCGAAACGGATCCGATACACGATCATGAATCATCTTCATGATATGTTAATGATGCATCGCATACACTCCTACAGATATCCATGATGAATGATTTCAAGAACGGGACGATAGTGCACTCACTGCTCGAATCGCTCGAGGTCGGGATCGCAGTGTTCAATGCCGACCGGACGCTTCTCTATATCAATGAGTCCATGGCGCTCGTGACCGGCGGCGACCCTGAAAGCACTCGAAGGGAGCCCAGCGGTCTATTGCGGGAGGATCGTCTTCGCGCGGCCGACGGATCTCCGGTGCTATCCGATGATCTTCCGATCGCCAGAGCGTTCGCCGGTATTGAATCGAAGGATGTCCCCTATATCTATATCAATCCGCGCGGCCGGCATCTCTGGCTCGCGATCAGCTGCCGGCGCATCGTCGATGAGTCCGGCGCTTTGCAGTATGTGTTCACGACGGTCGGCGACATTTCGCGCAGAAAGACGCGCGAGGACAAACTTCATTTCTTGATCGAAGAGGCAAAGGTGCTCTCGCTCAATACTGATTTCCGTAAGCGCCTCGCGGAAAAGGCCAACCTCGCCGTTCCGGCACTCGCCGACTGGTGTGCGATCGATCTCCGTACCGACGACGGGACCGAACGGGTCGCCGTGGTACACCGCGATCCCGCGATGATCAAAAGCATTTATGAGTTCGAGATGCAGTTCCCTTCAGATCCCAAGCGTCCAAGCGGGCTGTTGAATATTATTGATACGATGCAGCCGCAATTCGTGCCACTCGTCACCGACGAGATCCTTAGAGCGGCGATCACCTCGCCCGAGGAGTTCGACTCGATCAAAAAACTACAGCTCAACTCGGTCATGATTATCCCCATCACAGCACGGGGCCGAGGACTGGGCGCCATGACACTGGCCTATGCGGAATCGTGCCGCGTATATACCCGGGATGATTTTCAATTCTTTCAGGAATTCTGTTTCCATCTGGGGGTCTTGCTCGAGAACGGATTGCTTTACGAAGAGCTCACGCGAAAGGAGCGGGCAAAAGACCTGTTCCTTGCAAGCCTTTCCCATGAACTTCGCAATCCGCTCGCCCCCATCAAGAATTCACTTGAGCTGCTCAAGCTGCGCGATACATCGCAGGACGTGCGCGAAGAGCTCGAAACGATCGAGCATCAGTTCGACCACATGGCGAAGCTGCTCGATGACCTGCTCGACGTGACCCGCTTCACGCAAGAC
>CAIRSC010000101.1 GCA_903881205.1 uncultured bacterium
CTGTAGGTGGCGATGCCCGACGGATCATCGTCGGCTGCACCCGTCACGAGCCCCGGGCCGAGCAGTCGCCAGTAGGACCTGATCTTATTCCAAACCCCGTTCATGCGGATATGCTAGCACGTACTTTGGCCGAACACTCCGTAGCACGGGGATGGGCGTACCGTGTTGAATATGTGCCGCTTTTCGCGTATTGTATGAATTCTGTGACCTTCGGTCATGGCGTTTGCTTGCAGGTGTAAGCCCAAGGGCTTTCACCCGCTGCATTCGCAGAAAATAAGAATGGTATTCTTATTTTGCTGCTCATTTGCGGGTGTAGCTCAATTGGTTAGAGCACTCCCCTGTCACGGGAGAGGCTGCGGGTTCGAGTCCCGTCACTCGCGCAAACGCCGAAATGACCGTCTTTATGGCGGTCATTTTGCGTTAAGCGAGTGAGTACGATGCGGTGCATCGTACGTACGGGACTCGAAGGCCGGAGCGGCCGCAGAAGCTTCTGCGGCCTGCGAGGCGGGGTCGATAAAATTCTAGCTCGACGGAGCTTGAATTATTCGTGACCGAGTCCCGTCACTCGCGCAAAATACACGTAAATCGGTTCAGCACACGTTCATCATCGGTGTAGTATGTTTAGTGTATGAGGAAAATCATTACGACGACATTTGTGACCCTGGACGGTGTTATGCAGGCTCCGGGGGGATCCACAGAAGACACAAGTGATGGGTTTACATATGGTGGCTGGCAAATATCGTTCCCTTCGGACCACATGATGGATTCTAAGTTGAGCGAAATTATGAATGCGCCGTTCGAGCTTCTACTCGGCAAGACTACTTACGATATTTTTGCTGCGTATTGGCCTAACGCAAAACAGGACCTCAATGTTGCAGATCCGTTTAACAGCACGAAGAAATACGTCGTCTCGCACAAATCATTTGAACCCTCGTGGCACAACTCACGCTGTATCACAGGTGATGTGGTGACGCAGCTTAAGAAACTCAAGGAAGAGGACGGTCCAGATTTGTGGGTGTGGGGCAGCGGGAACCTCATTCAGACGTTGCTCAAAGAGCATTTGATCGATCAGATGCATCTGTGGATATATCCCATCACAATCGGTACAGGTAAACGGCTTTTGTCGGAAGGGACTCAAGCCGAAACGTTTAAGCTGGTCGAATCAAAGACTTCCACAACCGGCGTCGTTATCGCCACCTATGAGCCGGCCGGAGAACTCAAGACTGGCTCAATCGACTAAGCGAGGGTATTTAGGAAGTTCGGGAATTAAAATACAGCCCTGATGTTTCCGTGTCCTGGTTCCAACAACGTCCAGTAGCTCGCGCCAGCGACCAAAAGCCCACCCGAAGAGGTGGCCTTCTGATTTGCTCTGGGAGCAAGACGGGGCTCAAAGGCCGGACCGGCGGCACTTACGAGCGAAGCGAATGAGTGACCGTGGTCGAGTCCCGTCACTCGCGCAAAAAGGAAAAATAAGATATTCTCACTCTGTCGTCGGGGTAGCTCAGATGGTTAGAGCGTAGCACTCATAACGCTAAGGTCGTGGGTTCGACTCCCACCCTCGACACTATGTGGGACAAAATACTTGCCGTTAACTCATTCGTGGTCTGGCCGCTTTCGGGTATCTTTTTTCTCTATGCAATCGGCCGGGTCATCCTGGCGTGGGACTGGAAGCTGCTGGTGATCGCATTTATTTTTATTCTGCTCAGTACACTCGCGGGTGTCATCGTCGGAATTATCGTAGAGAGCTGATTGCGACGAGCGCTGTTTTATACTATAGTTCCCCAACGTATAGCGGGGTGGAGCAGTAGTAGCTCGCAAGGCTCATAACCTTGAGGTCGCGGGTGCAATTCCCGCCCCCGCAACAAGGTCAGACTTCTCGTGTTTGTATTCCTGATATAGCTTGAATACAGGCGACAAAACAGCGGTGCAAAAGGTCTCGCTGTTTTTGTCGTATGCAATTCCTTCCGGTAGCACCAATTGCTGCAAGCGCATCCTTTGTGCTGGGTCGGTCAAATCCTGCCACTGGCGGTCAACGTTGCGGATAAATTGCTTTGCATACTCGATAGATGCCTCCAAGTCCAATTCATTCGTCAGCGCCTCGTTACGGGCGATTCCAAGCCCTGTGAGTTGATTCTCCGCTGCATCGCGCATCTCCGCGTACTCCTCTTTGGAAATCTCCTTGCCTGCCCGCATTTCCGCCAGCTCGCGTTTCCGTGCCTCCAGTTTGGCCACTTTTTTCTCATAGTGCTCCCTTTCGAGAGCGGCGGTCATGTGCTGGCCTTTCCATTCATCGAGTACGACACACTCAAACAGCTGCAAGAATTTCTCGTCAGGGGTGATTTTCTTCAGGAACGCTGCGAACTTGCCCTCGATGTCTTTTTTGCTGACACCTACCTTTTGCGTACACGCCTTATTGTGGCAACGATAGCGGGCATATTTCTTGCTTCGACCCTGCTGCCATCCTGCAGTCAAAAGGGTGCCGCACGTGCATCGGATTGTACCTCGCAGTGGGAAGTCAGGATGGTAGAGCAAGCGGTGGCTGGTCGCATTATTTGAAAGCCCGCGCTTCACGGCTTGGATGCGCTCGTACTCTTCCACGCTAATCATCGGCTTGTGTAAGCCTCTGTGCTCATCATTGCCCCACGGATCAGTGAGAATACCGGCATAGAACTTGTCCATGAGTATCTTTTCCCAAAGCTGTTTTCGCATCGGTTTACCTGTGCGAGTAGTCAGCCCCCATTTATTACTCTCCTCGGTCAGCTGGGTGATTGTGTGCTCACCGTTCATGTACAGGCGTAATCCTTTCTGCAAAAAGAGAAAACGCTCCATATCCGGCTGGTCGGGCACGAGCTTGCGCCTATCTTTTCTCAGCTTTGAGTTGGTGTATCCGATTGGAGGCCCCCACGGTCTGATACCTTCGCGCAGGCGAGCACGCATGCCGCCCTGACAGCGTTGCTTGCGAATGTCGTTCTCAAATTGCGCATATCCGGCCAATATTGCCTCCATCATCTTGCCCATATGTCCCTCGCTAATCGGTTCCGTGACGGAATGAAGCGACGTCCCGAATTTGAGCAACTGCGCCTGCAAGCCGTAATGGTCGGTCATGTTTCGCGCGAAGCGGTCGAGCTTCCACACAATGAAAGCCGAAATCTCGCCCTTATTCTCTTTGCAGTAGTCGAGAGCTTTAATTAGCTCCGTCCTATTTGCCGCAGTAGCAGATTCTCCCTTCTCAACGAAAACTCTGCCAATTTTAATGCCCTTATTTTCCGCGTACTCTAAACAGGCACGCTGCTGGTTATCGAGACTTGTGCCATGCGTCTGATCCTGCGACGATACTCTGCAATAAATGATTCCTTTGACCATAAGATTATTTTGTTTTTTGGTTTGCGTGTTTCGCTAAAAACTTCTTGACCTCATCTTCCGGTATCCGCCACAGGGCGGTCTTGCCCTTGCCCAGTTTGTATCCTCGTAAGCTACCATTTTTGAGCCAGCGCTCCACTGTCCGAGCATGAACGCGAAAATACTTTGCCACCTCCTCTCTTGTGAGAAACTTCATGCGTACATAGTACTCCTAGTTGTACATAGTTGTCAAATGAGCATTTGAGAGACCTGTGGACATGGAAAGCCAGCGTCTCTTTGGATATTGGGTTTAGAAGTCATGAGAAATATCGTCGGTGTCGACTGTAGTGGTGGCGTTCCCACGAAGTCGAAAAATTCTGATCCTACGCTCGTGATCCGCGGATGTGTTGAATCCAATACCGGCATCAGCAAGATTTACTTTCAATTCGTTGAGTCTACGGGTCAGATAATTAGGTGCTTTGGGCCAAGAATCACCCCGAGTATCTATTTTCAGATCAAAGGCGGCATGGTCTGTTAATTCCTTATAGAACACTGTCGGCGTTGCAGAGTATTCATCCTTATCGCCGACGAAGGACAAAATTGCTTGGGCAACCGGACTTTCTGACAAGGCTGTGTCCTTCTGCTGTTCGATATTCTTGGTATAGGCTCGTAGAAAGTCTTCCTTGGTATATCCGAGTGCTTCCGAGATTGCACATCCCCACTTCGCAAAATCGGCCATGCGCGGTAGCGACGGTACTTCGATGGTTTGATGGATATTCATCGCACGGGTGAGAGTGTCAAAGATACTACCCAGAATGAAAGGGATATCCTTCTCAAATGCTTTTAATAACTCTTCTTCCGTCTTACGGCTCTCGGGAGGTATGCGCTCAAGTCCAATGAGGAGGCTTCTCTCAAGAAGGTCAGGACGCGTCGAGACCAGATTTATACCGTTGATACCGATGCACCGTCGGAATGAGTAAATAATATCGTCGTCATTGGTGAATAGCTCCCTCTTAGTGAAACCCGATCCCGTTACCGCCTTACACAGTAAGTCCGAAATTTCAGGTGAGACGTAGGAGACATTGTCGAATATGACAAACGCGTGATGAGCGAGAACCTGAACCACTTCCTCCATCCTAGTGGGCAAATGTGCCGCGTCGATTCTGGAAGGGTCGACGATTCTTCGCAGTAATTTTGAAAGCATCGATTTTGATGATCCCTGTGATCCATGGAGGACCAGAATTACGTGGGCTATGTCTGGAACGTAGCAAGACACTATAAATACAAGTAGGAGCAGTTGAGTATCTGCATCGGTTATATTGACGTAACGCAGAAGCAGTCGGATATCTCCGCCTATTTGTGGATGAACCTGATCCAGCTGGTGGGAGTAGCGTTTGAATAATACTGGAACATCGTCGATCACTTTCCAACTATCTGGGGTGATTTTTACTTGCTGCCATTTTTCATTAGTGAGGTCATACCAGATAGTCCCATCCTTAGATGCGAACCTGTTATGAAGCTTATATTTTATCCCGTCGCAATTCGCTTTTGCCTCCGCTAGTGAAATGGCTCCGCTCAGAGTGTCTTTGTGCGGCGCTTTATTAGTGACCGTCCAGAATTTCTTTATGAGCCATTGTCGAAAAATCTTTCCTCGTATTGGCCATGTTTCATAATGATTATCAATCTTGATGCGTATATATCCGTCCATCCCATCGTTGAAAAGCGTAATCTCGTTTATTGAATCCTCAAGAATATCAGTCAGTAATTCAGTTTGATTTCGCTTATCGCCAATGCGACCCTCCCTTTTCTTTTCGGTGTTTGCGATGCTCTCATTCGGCGTATGAGGAATGCTGCGGGGAATATCGAACGGCAAATTCTCGCCGAACGGACTGTTCTCGCGCATCATTTTTTCCATTTCATTTTCATTTTCCATATTTATTTTCATCCTCATCTCGTTTCGCTGATAAAATTATCCTCGCTAGCTTGTAAAGGTCGTCTCGTACTCCCTCCAACTCCTTGTCGCTGACGGATTCGCTTGTCTGCTCATCGAGACACTCCCTGCACTCTGCGACGGTGAGCATAGGCACTTATCGGATTGCGGCACTGTAGAGGCGCGACTTTGCCTCCTTCAGGGTGTTGAAATAGGCCAAAGGCTCAACTTGCAATGAATGACTGCGGAACGCCTGCACGAGCTGGTCCAATCCCTTTTCGCGACGAATATAAAAAACAGCGCGTGGGACACTACGGTCCACGCTTTCTATAACAGCACCGAAGCAGCAGAGGGCTGCCACAAGCGACAGGTCGGAAGATTCAAAAGAATCATTTTCATGCTCATGCATGTGATGTATTCAACCACCGCATGCACCGTATTCTTCAAAGTCAGGACAACATCGGACTACTTCCGGTTGTTTCTTCTATGGGCAAGTTCAAGCTCCTTAATCATAAGCTCGACATCGACGCCATCTTCCTCAAGTTGGCTTTTTGTCACTTCGTCCCGAAACAAAACAGCGCTCTTATTTCTTTTAGGGGCGAATGCCTTGAGTATTTGTCCTGTGAAGCCCAGAGCATTCAAAATCTTGCCAAAAGTCCTTTTGCCCATTTCCTCTTGGATATGCTCGGGCATATCGCTACGCTTGAGGAGCTGATGGGGACGTTCGCTGATGTATTCAAGGAAGGTCATATTTTTCCCAATGGCATAAGGTTTCCCCAAAAGGAAACTATTCACCCTGACCTCTCTATCTTTTATTTTGACAAAAAAGGTCTCGGGAACAGTAGTTTCACCCCGATCCCTCGACTCACGTGCTAGTCGTGCTTGATTTCTAAAAGAATCATTCGGCTCTAAGGGCTTGCCGTATTCTTTCAGATATTCTTCTAGTTCCTCTATTAATTTTCTATTTTTTTCTTTATTGATGACCGTCCCACTATAAGAACTTTCCCCTACCATTTTTCCGTCATCGTCTAGCACCTCGTAGGGCATATCGGCCCATTCAAACACATGGTCGTGCTCAAACTGCTCACACAGAGAAAGGATTTCTTGGATAGCAATTCCGGAGTCGGCACTCACTGTATATAGCCACTGCTCGTCATCAGCACGAATTTCGTATTGGCTGTCATCTGCCATCTTTTTTGCAAAGTATAGAGCTAGACCAGCGGATTGGTAGTCAAATTTCATTGTCATCGTAATTATGGGCCGCTGATGCACACCCAGTCCCGTTAGGATAGCAGGGGTCTATAGCTTGTGCTACATTTTGAAAGACAGCCAAATATTGCCCGAGAGGGAGTGTCTAAACCATCGAGTGATCGGTGGCATGGCACAAAAACGGATTAGGAGTAGAGAACCCATCATGTGGTCGCCTAATCCGTCGTGCAGGGAAACTTGCATGTCTGCGCAAGCAGAGATCCGTGATGGGCTTTTTGTATAAATAATTAATAATATGAAATCAAATATAAAAATAGGTTTGTTTTTCGTAAGTGCACATTTTTTCGCGCTCACTGTTGCGCTGTCATTTTCAGCTGGCATTGCTCACGCTGCGGCATCATGTACACCCCCCACGCCTCCTGTGTGCTACTCAACCGTAACTACTCCCACGTACACAGACGCCAGTCCTGGATACTGGGGACCGGTTACTTTACCTAATGGAGAGGTTGGAACGCATAATTCGGCTGGCCAAATTGAAGTAGGAGGGGTTGTTCAAAACACAACGAGCCAAGTAGAAGTGAGTTGCGGCTACTCAGACCCACAGGAAATCCAGTATCAAGCACAAGTGCTCAGTTATAACGCCTGTCTACAAACAAGCACAACAAACTCTAATGCGTCTCTGCCCACGTCAATTACGAGTGACTATGTGTCGCCTTTGCCAGATTGTCCCAACCCTTTTACACAAGATCAACAAAATACTGCCAAACAGAAAAGTGATGACGCAAATGCCAAACTCAACCAAGTAACCAGTGATTACACTGATAAACTGACCCAATATAACAATGGGACTTTTACTCTATCAGCCCAAGAACAGCCAGACGTCGACAGAATCAAGGAGTCATACGAGGCTCTTATTCAACAACAAACCGCTGCCAACGCGACTTACGAGCAGTCATTGTCAACAGCTAGTCTTCGATTCGGTGGGAGCGGGACTGTCGATAGTTCCACATTGCAACAAGACCAGCAAAAAATCACTAGTCTTCAGACCCAACGCGATGCTCAAATCGCCATAACAATAGGGTCCTTTGCAAAATCACGAACCCAAGCCTTAAAATTTCTTTATCAAATTGACTATAAACAGGCCAATGATAACTATAATCGAACTTTAAAAATATCTTCCTGTCCCGTGACGGATTCAAAGTCATCCAACCTCTCACCGCCAGCCGTTACTCCTGCCTCGTCCGCCACGTCCTCATCTTGCCCCCTAAATTCCTCTGTTAACGCTAGTGGTAGTTGTACCTGCAATGCCGGACTTTATACGGGGTTAGGAGATGATGCAAACAAATGCATTCCGCGAGATCAAGTGATGCAAGAAATGGGTGTTTCGTTGTATGGACCCCAAACACATTACAATACCACTACAACTAATTATGAATGCAATGCAGGGTATATTTTTGAAAACGGTAGTGATTCAAAAAATAATAAGTGTATTCTTCTATCGGATTGGAATGCAAAAAATAAAACTGCAGATAATACAACCACATCTTCTACGACACCGGTAGCACCAAAAAAACAAATTCAAATCTCGAACACAAAAATACTTGGCCTAATAAAAAATAGTTCCGCATTACCAGCGGCAATCACCACTCAAAGCATCGCCAGTAGCACCTCGACAACCACTTCAGCAGGGGTAGAAACCCGCAAGACGACCAACCAAAAACACTGGTATGAATGGCTCAATCCGATCAACTGGTTTTCTTGGCTTCACTAAGTGGGAAATATGAAAACCTTTATAAAACAAAATTGGTTTAAGTTAGGAGTACTATTTGTATTGCTTTTTGTAGCCTTGGCTTTTGTGTTTTATAGACAACCGGCGAACACCTCAAATGTGGAGAGTGACGCAGCGGGGACTTCTAGCACGAAGGGTGCCCCAGAAATAAAACAATTCATTAGTGACCTCCCCAATGGTGATGTAGATCCACAAAAGTGTAAGGAGCTCGTCTCAGATAAGCAAACAGAACTCGATTATAGCCTCAATTCTGCACAGGCCCATGGCCCCTGGGCTTCGTTAGTGGATTCTAAATATATTTACAGTAAAAAATTGTGCCTTGCTTATATAAGCAATCATTCTGGTGGAACATATCCTAACATCTCTTCTACTTATCAAATTTTTGATTTGGGTAGTAATGAAATCTTTGCAGAGTATGACGAAAAGGGCGCAGTAAATAAAGACGGTAGCGTTGATGATGAACAATTGTTCTTATGGGGCAAAGAGCAAAATAAACCATTTCTTTCTATTACTTCTCTTTGGTACACGGTAACACTCCAGTTTTAGATACCACTCTTCGCAGGTTCAGTTTTGGTCGCACATACAACCATCTTGGCATTTTTCTCCGGTGTTCCACCCGCTAAGGGTGTCACCCCACCCCCCCGTGCGTTAGCTATGACTTTTGATTACTTGGATGCGGGAGCCCATTTCCATTTGTTCCAATCGAATATTTCTGGAGTAACACTGCTGGCATGAAGACTACTGCGGGATTCCCATCTTTCCCGCTAATCTCCGTGGATTGTAGTGATTTACCCCACGCACGATCAAATAGCTCTTTGGCAGCAACAACGTCACCGGCCTCGGCGCGGGCGATAAGCGCTTCCGCGATTGGCCGAATCTTGCTCACGAGCATTTCTGAAAGCATGCGCCGGGCATCCTCCGCATTCTTGGCCGCAAAGCCTTTCTTTCGTCCCGCGCCTAGTCTGTATCCGCCTCTCATAGTTTGATAAGAATCAATTAATCAAGGTTCATTATACCATTTAGCATAGTGTTTTGCCTCACATTTGAATCTCAAATCAGGTAGTGGGATGGGCGGCTCGCTTTTGCGTGTCGTTTAAATTAAGGAATTGGCTTAATTCGGGCAGGAGCGTTGTAGCAACTTGCAATTAAGGCAGCGTCGTATTTGCTTAGTGAGAAATTCTTAGATTCGCACAGACTGACGATCAAAGATTTTTCGTTATGTCCGCGTAATTTTCCTCTCAGTCTGTATCCACCATTCTGAACCTTGGTCGTGAATACATACTGATGTTCGCGCATAGGTCCATGACCCATATTTATAAAAGTATCTTTGCTCAATATGGAACTGTATTTAGACGGATTCAAAAAAGACACGCAATCGACATCCATTTTCTTTGCAAAATCTGTCGAGCCAGTGCGAAATATCTTGAGTATCCTTGAACTCAACGTTTGAAACAAAACATCACCATTTCGGTCGAATCCCAACACTACGACATAGTGTGCATCAGCTGACGCGAGAGCCTTCGCCCCCTTCCTCCAGTATATTTCGCCAAAGTTTGGCACAACTCCTATGAGCTGACGAAGCGCGAGAAAGCAATCTCCTTATCAAATTCTGAAGTTCTCGACGGAAGAATCTGTTTTACATCAAGTTGGAATGCAAGTTCATAAGGAATCGTCATGCTTGGATTGGTTTGTGCATAGGGCGGTTCAGTATGGCACTGCTCGACCAATTCCTTGGTGCTTTTACCGCCTAAGTCCGTGATTACGTCATCAATCAATTGTTTCTCGTATTGTGAAAGCTTGCTCTCGTCAAATGCGGCTCCCGCGACCGGAACTACCACTTGTCCCGTGTTCTTGGGGTTTAGTTGAAGAATGCCGTCAAAGATGCTGGTCAATTTCGTTTCAAGAACACTCTCTTCTGATTTTTTCAGGGCCGCATTTAACCCACCAATATTATCTTTTATAAATGAGGGGATCGGCCCGTAAGGCAGGTGGAAATAAGTATCTTTGGTTATCGACTGCCCAACCTCTCTTACTGAAATGAAATCAATATAGTAAAGAAGCTTCAGAAATTTAACAACAAAAAGGTCTGGGACCTTCGATGCCAGATAGAGTGCGACCTGTCGTGTGCGCTCAATGTCCATACCCGTATTATGACGTATGCGGAGCCAATCACATACTCTTGACATGGCCCTTTGAATAATTGTCTTATTATTCGCTCATGCGGGTGTTTCGGAATGAAAGCGCTGAATCTCCCCAAACCAAGCGAGAATCTGGTGTAAATCCCGTCCTACCAGTGCAACAAGAACAGAAAAGTCCCATGATGTGGGACTTTTCTGTTGCCCGTTAAGCGATGTATCGGAACTCGCGGAAGACCTGCTCGTACAGACCGACTACGCGGCGCGCTTCACGCTGTGTGATCGCCTGGAGCGAGCCCTGATGCGCGATGGCATTGCGCACGCGATGTCCTTCCCATGCAAGATCGATCGAGTTGAATCGAGAGCGGTCGATCTGTTTCATCTTGTCGGCCATGGTCTCCCCTTTGTAGCCCAGTTGATCGAGCAGATCATTGAGCATAATATCGGCTTCAAGAATAGCGAGTCGCCAGTTCTGCTCGCTTTCCGTTCGGGTCTGTTCAACGATATGATTCCACCGGAGCTGGACGCGCGAGACGTCTTTGGCCGCCACCGGATGCGCCGATGCCCTGAAGCGCAGCTCTTCGTTCTTTCGGATCTGAAAGATGCGCAGCACGCAGTATACGACGCCCACCATCAGAATGAGCGATGCGATAATCGAAAAAATGACCAGCACGCTCCAGTTGTTGTAGAGGTGCGAGAACGCATCGGCGCTCGATGATGTCTGTAGGAAATTCGTGACATCCCCGGTCGTTACCGGGCTCGTGATCGACGGAATTGTCGGAGATGATCCCGTATTCGGGCCCGTGCCCACGACCCCTTCTACCGTACCCGGTATCCAGCGAAACATGATATCGCTGGCATATCGAAGTGCCGTAAAGATCCCACCCCCGACCGTGCCGTCGCTTTCCATGCGGAAAGTATACTATGACCGCAAGCGAGAGACGAAATGAAATGATCCTATTTCATTTCTCTTGAGCGCCGCGGACAAAAGCTTGCGCTTATGCCCGCTCGACGTCCTCGCCAATTTTAAACAAGACGTCCTCGCGCATATGCGGCGCGATGATTTGGAACCCGGTTGGAAGCCGTACGCCTTCACGTTCGACGGTGCCGTTAGGGACCGATATCGCAGGTACGCCGGCGAGGTTCACGGGTACGGAGAACACATCTTCGGCATACATCGCGACCGGATCTGATTTGGCGCCAAATTTGAACGCGGGAGACGGGGTTGTCGGCGTCACGATCGCGTCGATCCCCGACGCGAATGCCTGTACGAATTCATCACGGATCGCACTGCGAACTTTTTGTGCGCGTCGGTAGTACGCATCGACATACCCTGCCGAGAGAACGAACGTACCGACGAGAATTCTCCGGCGCGTTTCCGGGCCAAATCCTGCAGCACGACTCTTGCCATATACTTCCTGAATATTTTCTCCGGTCACGGACAGTCCGTATCGAATACCGTCGAGTCGCCCGAGATTGGTAGACACTTCCGCAGGCATAATGATGTAGTACACGGCGAGAGAGTACGGCACATTCGGCAGCTCTATGTCACGAATTTCATACCCTCTTGCATGCAGCGACTCCAGTGTCTTTTCGAACTGTTCGAGTACGTCGGGATCGATCCCTTGAGAGAGGAACGAGCGCGGAACACCAATCACCTTCGGGACCTTACCGCTCGGCTCATAGTCGGCGATCGACGTACTGTCGTGTAAGTCATGCCCTCGCGTGGCATCAAAGAGGACCTTGGTATCAGCGACTGTATGTCCGAATGATCCGATCTGGTCGAGACTACTGCCCATGGCAATCAATCCGTATCGAGAGACCGATCCGTAAGTCGGCTTGAGACCTACCAGACCAGTGAGCGAGGCGGGCTGTCTGATCGAGCCGCCCGTGTCGGATCCGAGCGATGCCACGGCGAGGTTGCCGGCGACGGCGGCGGCAGAGCCTCCTGAGGAGCCGCCCGGAACACGCGAGAGATCCAGTGGATTTTTGCTGGGACCGTAGGCGGAATTTTCGGTCGAGCTGCCCATGGCGAATTCGTCCATATTGGTGCGACCGAGCAACACCGCACCTTGTGCTTTCAATTTCTCAATGACGAATGCATCGTAGGATGCTCTGTAGTGCTCCAGCATTTTCGAGGCCGCACTCACGATCCGGCCTTTGATGAGCATGTTGTCTTTGATCGCCAGTGGAATGCCGGTGAGCGGCTGTGCTTTGCCGGCCTTGATCAAAAGATCGGCCGCCCGTGCTTCTTCGCGCGCATTGTCTTCCCACACTTCAAGATACGCATGGATATCAGCGTCTCTTGTGCGGATCGCTTCAAGATACGCATTCGTGAGTTCGAGTGAGGTATATTCTCCCGCGTCGAGCGCACGGCGCGCTTCGGTAATGGTGAGCTTGGAGAGGTCCATATTAATTGCTCTTGCGCGTTATCACCTGTTTGACAGCAACATAGTCGCCCTCACGTGTTGGTGCCGCACCGAGGAGTGTTTCAGTGTGTATCCCGCTCTCTATCGCATCAGTATCAGCGCGCATGACATTGCGCAGTTCCGGTTGCGAGATCTCGTTGGGAACGTCGGCTTTCTGTATGGTATCGACAAAACCCAAAATGCTCGGGATCTCTTGCTCGAGTTTCGCCACCTCTTCATTCGTCACATCAAGCCGGGCGAGCTTGGCGAGCGCCCGAATGTCCACACCATTGTCTGTCATGTGGCTATAATACGCAGAAATTCATCTTCTGTCAGCACTGCGACTCCAAGCGCTTCTGCCTTCTCGAGCTTCGAACCGGCCTCATCTCC
>CAIRSC010000102.1 GCA_903881205.1 uncultured bacterium
TATTTGAGTCCGAATCCGTCGGTGGCTTTGCGCACATTGTCGAGCACATGCTCAAATGCAAATTCCGGTGTGTGGATGGAAATAATTTCGAGCCCTTCATCGTTGTACTTGTCGTACCATGCACGCATATACGGGAGCGTGCGCTGGCAATTAATGCATGAGTACGTCCAGAAATCGACGAGTACTACCTTCTTGCCTTTGAACTGCGCGATGGTGATCGGCACTCCAGCGGTATTAATGAATCCGCTCGGATTCGCGATCTCGGGCGCCTTTTGATAGCGCATCGATTTCATCGCATCGCGCGATGCCGCCGTCGTGCCACTGGCATCCACTGCTCCGTTGTCGGCATATGCTCCTCCCTGGCCCGCAGGCCCGTTCTGAGAAAGCAGTAATTGTTCAATGCGTGTCTCGTCGAGAAATGGTATCGACGCGAGATCAGTCTGGATCTTTTTATCGAGACCGAAGAAAATCGCGATGCCGACGATAATGAAGAATGCACCGATCGCGCGCTTGAAACGACTCGACGGGTCTGACGCAACGCCGAGTCGCTCGATCAGTTTCTGCCCGGCAAGCGTGATCACGAGCAGAAGGCCGCAGAGCCCGAGCGCGAACGCGATGAGATATGCGAATCCGGCGATAAGACTCGCCGGAAGGACGGTAGCAAGGATGAGGAAATAGGTCGGACTGCAGCTCGAAAAGACCGGACCGAGCGCGGCACCGACCAAAATATCACCGAGGAAACTCTGCTTCTGGTATCCGGTCGCGAGCACGCGATTGGACCCCATATTTATTTTATTCAGTCCCGGTATCTTGTCCCAGAGCGTCGGGTACAGCATCGCGATACCGAGCAGCACAATGATTACTCCGGAGAGATCCTGCCAAAATGCCTGCGGCACATTGATGAACACGGTGGAAACTTTGAGAATGAATGTGAACACGATCACTGATACCCCCAGCGACGCCGTTACCACAAGTGCACGGCGCAAGCTCCGCTCTCCCGAGAGCGACCCGCCCACAATCACAGGGAGCAGCGAGATCGTACACGGTGCCAGCGCCGTAAGTGCTCCAGCTACGAACGAGATAAAAAGTAATATCATTGTGATCTAGTGAGCCATCATACCGGCATCGACACTCGTACTCGCACTCATCATTTCTCCCTCGGTACTGCTTGCGCGCATCATGCTATCTGAAGATGTAGCCATCATCGTATCAGACGAAGTCGCCATTATAGTGTCAGTAGAAGTTGCCTGCATCATCGCGTCCTCATGCATCATGCTCTGTGAATTATTATGCTGAACCAATGCATACGAACCTCCGAGCACGAGCACAAGCACAAGCACAAGAGCAACAATCAGACCGATAATTGTATTCATATAATATGTAGAACTATCCGCTAATGCACACAGTATAGAAAGTGCACTGACTATGTCAAGTCAACTTTACATTTCCTGTGCACAACTTTATCGATACATAGTGCTCCATATCCGTGCCCCCACTTTGCCCACGACCATAGCGATCAAAGCGATGACAAGCCACGGATCGACGCGGTGCGATGCACTTTGCACGGCAATACCAATGATGAGGATGGCACTTCCTGCGAGGAATGCGGCGCGGCCCGCAGCGGATCGATGTATTTCATCGCGCTCGTCGGCGACGCGTTCCCGAAGGATAAATACAATGAACACTGCGAACGCCGCTGCAGCGAGCGCGAGCATCGTCATATGCGCCATGGTCGGCATCCACAACCCCATTGGATTAAGTAGAAAGAGCGCCAGGACGCAGAACGCCACTGCGCTGATGATCTCGGGCATTGTGTCTTTGTTCATATGCTAAATAATTCTTCTACGTTCCTTTTAAAATATCGCGCTAACTTTAATGCAAGCAAGACAGAGGGGGTATAGTTCCCCTTTTCAATCGCAATAATAGTCTGCCGACTGACGCCAACATCTGCGGCCAGTGCTTCCTGTGTCACTCCAGCATGCTCACGCATCACGTGGACTGTGTTTCGTACATTTTCTCGCATGAACGTCAATCATACGGTTCACCCTCGAAGCGTCAAGTTACGTTTACATCAAGCGAAGAAGTCTTTTCTAATTTTCATGACATCCTTGTGGAATCCGTCATTCTCGCGGCGTGGGTATGGAAGCTCTATCTTATATTCGGATGCGACCGTGCCATCCTTCATTAATATAACGCGGTCGGCAAGCGACACCGCTTCTTCGATCAGGTGTGATACAAGTACGATCGTCTTCTTGGTGCGCCGCCACACCTCGATGATATCGTCGTGCAGCTGTGCGGTCGTTTGCGGATCGAGCGCGGAGAACGGCTCATCGAGCAAGAGCACATGTGGATCCACCGCGAGCGCACGGGCAATGCCCACACGCTGCCGCTGGCCACCCGAGAGATCACTCGGATATTTCAAAGCGAAGTCGTGGATATGCATCGCGCGCAGTTCTCGCTCGACGATGCGATGGAGCAGGTCCTCGGGTGTCTGCATCTGCCGGAGGCCAAGTGCCACGTTCTCATACACCGTCAGCCACGGAAAGAGCGCCCCTTGCTGGAACGACATTGCCACGCGATCAGGCTTGGTCACAATTCCCCCGGTAGATTGTATGAGTCCGGCGATAAGCTTGAGCACGGTGGATTTCCCGCAGCCCGAAGAGCCGATGAGACACACGAGTTCACCTTCCTCCACGAACAGGTTCACATCGTGCAGGGCCGGCTTCGTCTCGAGCGGGTACAACACTTCTACATGCTTTAGTTCGATAATACGTGTCATATCTATCATTCAAATCGATACCGCTGAGACAGGCGCAAAAGTTTTTGCCATACAAAGAAATTGAAGAACGCGATACAGAGGATCATGATGATAAGCGATGATATGAAGACGCTGTTTTGTCCGTTGGCGGCTGCCTGCACCAACATACTGCCGATACCGTAGAGATCCTGCGACGGCGTGCCTCCCGGAATGTACGTATGGAGCGCTTCGGCGACGATGATCAGGTTCCACGCCTCAGCTACCGCCAGGATCGATCCAGTGACCAGCTGCGGGAATATGGCGGGAAGTAACATGCGGCGGAAATACGCGAATCCGGTGAGTCCGAAGACGCGGGCTGCAAACGTAATATCAGGCGGAATAATCTTGAGCCCTCCCACCGTAGTAAACACGATATTCCACAAGATATTAAGGAAGAGAATGAATACGGCGGCGCCTTCAAGAAAATTAATGTGGATAAAGAAGAGAATGACCACCGGAAAGAACGCGAGGATTGGAATCGAGTTGAGCACATCAAATACCGGGAGAAGTATTCCCTCGAGCATGCGACTCCTTGTAATCAAGATTGCCAGCGGCACAGCGGCAGCAAGTGCAAAAAGATATGCAATGAGAATACGAGTCAGTGTATAGAGCGAAGCGACGAACATACTCGCAAACGATATGTCTCCCACCTGCGACGGGACCACCTGGAAAACCGACATGAGCAGGTACACAACACCCACCA
>CAIRSC010000103.1 GCA_903881205.1 uncultured bacterium
CGTCGCACTGATCATCACGGGGTCGCTCAGTGCTCATGCCGGGGGCGCAAGCAAGATGCGCGCGACAATCCGCGTCGTTTTGGGAGGTGCCGCCGCGATGGCGATCACCTACGGCATCGGAAAGCTTTTCGGCGTCGCCGGGATATAGAAAGAGTCGACTACAAGCACCTGCGCCAGAAACCAAGCCGGCCAACGAGCGGTTGATACTTTCCTACTTTTGAACGATGGATCGAATATGCGATGCCGTCGGTGCCTACCCGCTGAGCGATCATAGAGGCCAGGGTTCGGATATATGTGCCGGAACTGACCCGGGCAGTGAATCGTGCGATCGCGTACTGCTTATCGTTTCCGGAGAACATCTCACTCCAGGCCCTTCCGATTTCGTCGGAGCGGAAGTCGCTGCTTTGCAATAGCACGATCTTACTCAATATTTTTTCCAGAAGCGTAGTACTCGAGACAGCTCGAATACCATCGCAGCGCAGGCCATAGACACGCATATCGAGCGTCGGTATCACTATCGTATGCAGTGTCTTTTTTCGCGCATACTCGAAGAGCGGGATGCCGCCCACCGTCTTTGATGAGAACGCGGGATACGGCACGGTATGAGTGCCACGCAGCTCACTCGCGATCCGCGAAAGCTTCTGTATTGAGTATCGCTGCGACTCTTGGACCAGTGCGGGCATCCCGAGCACGTCGCCGGTATCCGTCGTACATCCAAACAAGACCTCGAACTCATACTCCTTATCAAGCGAATCGTATGCAGTACGGTTCTTGCATTCCTCCCCACAGAGCACGATGAGTTTGCCGGAGGCCATCGGATCAAGGCGTCCGGCATATGAGAGCGGCACGCCCGTAAGCTCCTCATGCTGCGCGCGAAAAGCTTCGAGCGCGCTGAGCGGCGTCTCTCCCACTGATTTTTCAAGTACGACGTATTTCTGCATACGGCATGATACCAGCCCGAGAGCCATATTTCGCGGTATTATGGGATTGATGTTCAAAGCATTCTTCAGCGGACTCACACGAAACTTCCTTGATGTGTTCCGCGGCCGCAACCTCTGGTGGCACGCTCTCATGATCGGGCTCACGTATGTGCTCGTGGTCAGTGGTGTTGATTGGAAGTATTTCGAAGCGACGCGCGAGGCCTTTCTGCAATCGATCTCACTCCCTGCGGCGATCATTGGCTTCTTCGCTCCGATCATCATCCCGGTCGGTATGTATATCGCCGCCGAGATCCGCAAAGACACACACCTCATGCAGGCCGCAGTCGCGGCAGGGCAGGCTGTCATACTCGGCAGTGTCGTATCATCTCTGTACAAAGCATTCACCGGCCGCATGCAGCCTGAGTTCTATACGCATCTTTCGAATGTCGATATCAGCCATGTATTTCAATTCGGCTTCCTGCGTCACGGCATCTTCTGGGGATGGCCGTCATCGCACACGACCATCGCATTCGCGATGTCGGCCGTGCTCATATACATCTACCGCAAAAATAGGTTCATCGTCTTAGCTGCGGGACTGTATGCGGTCTCTATCGGACTGGGCGTATCGGTGAGCATCCATTGGCTTTCCGACTTTGTCGCCGGCGCGATACTGGGCACCCTGATCGGCACCGTTGTCGGAGCGCGCGCACTCGGCAATAGGTAACGCGGTCCCAATGCAAAACGCCGCCCTGCGGCGGCGTTTTACGAAACCCTCGAAAGACTACTTGAGGTGTGACGAAACGAGCTTCGTCATTTCGAACATGGTGACCTCCTTCTTTCCGCCGAAGATCGGCAGGAGCTTCTCGTCAGCGATGATGTTGCGCTTGTTAGAAGGGTTCTGGAGATCATGCTTCTTGATGTATACCCAGATCTGCTTGACCACTTCTCCGCGTGACATCGGGCCCTTGCCAATGACGGCCTCAAGGTCTGCTGAGAGTTGCATCGGCTTCATGAGTGCCGGATTAGCTGTACGTACCATAAAAATAGATTACTTAACTTATATTGTAATACTGGCTCGACCCGACCAGTATATACCAGATGCTTTTGCTTGTCTCTGACGC
>CAIRSC010000104.1 GCA_903881205.1 uncultured bacterium
CCAAATGAGATGTTCTTTAGAGGAGGCTGCCATGCAGCTCATGTTAAAAGGACCCAAGCCCCGCAGCAATGCTGCCCGGGTGCTCGCTGATCGGCGGTATCACCACCGTGTTGTACGGGACAAGAAGAAGTATTCCCGAAAGGGACGCTCCTCCTCGATGCGAAAGTTCGAGGATTCTATTCAGCTCGCGAATCATTCGCAAGTTGATCGAACACAGGAGAGCACAATGAAGATGGTTATTCTCACCATGATGGTCGTTGCCGGTATCACAACGGCGCATGCAATCGAGCCGGCTTGCAAGGACTCGCGTGGAGTCGAAATCTACGACGCCGATTTCTGCCGGGCAATTCAGGTCTCGCGAGAGGCGTTTGAATTGAACCGTAGAATAATTGAGCGTGCCGAAGAGATGCAAAAAAGGATCGACCGGATGACTAAAGACTTTGCTGAAGGCCGCGCTTTTGAAGCGCGGCCTTAATTTTCTTATGCTGATAGACCCAATTTGATTTTAATGAGAGAGGTGGTACGTTGGGCTTAGCGTAGGCGTTTTGCATGCGTTTCGTTCATTATATTTCTCGGAAGGAGAATTACATGGCTGAGGTACGTATTGTCACTACATCGAACGGCACTGTTCTTGGAATTTGTTCGTGGACGGAGGGATTCATCCCTCTCAAGCCGCCGAAGAAATTTTGGAGACTACCAGTCGTACGGCCCGTAGCGACAAGAAAAGAGCAAGCGCAGAAGTATTGTAAGAACAATATATTCTCTTCAAAAAAGCGAAGAGATTAGATCGATTTCTACAATTCATTTCAACGATGGCGAGCGGGATAACCCGCTCGCCTTTTTTGTACAAAGTTGCCACGCATTAGTTTTGTGTTATAATGCGCAAAGTCTTGTATGTGTTGTGTCTGTTGCGTTTGCGTCCGGACAAACAAATAAAAAAGGATGCGACCATGATGAAAGTTACTCGAAGCGATATTGAGCTTCGCGTCCAGAAGGCAGGCGCTCTTCTGAAGAAGCTTAATCCCGTGATGCCAATCAATCCGGCCAACATGCTTCGCGCCGCCGACGAGTCTGATCTCCCGATCGGTAGTGCCGACATGGACAACGACGTCGTGGCCCGGACGGTGTTTATTGACGGATTCATTCCGGAAGCTACGCGTGCGCGCAACGCCGGCATCGACGGCATCTTCCGTGTATTTCAACACGGCGCAGCGGCATCTGTTGTTCGCTAGTCAGGCATACCGATCTTTAAGTAAAAAACGGCGTCCTCGTGGCGCCGTTTTCCTTTTGGGAAGTATATGCGATCTAGTGATTATGGTCGGTATGACCAACTGGCTCAGTGTTGCCTTCGAGGAAGCGCAGGGTCGCTTCGTTGCGCATCGCGTGGGTAATGTGGGAGCGCAGTGCCTGCTCGTCGGCCTTTGGATAGTGCTCGCGGGCATGCGTCATCTCGTGTTCGAGTGCAGGGGGTTCAGGATTGAGATTCTCCTGGCGTGCGATCTCGGCAAGAATGAGACGGACCTTGGCGCGCTTGTCGGCGGCGTCTTTCCATTCTGTGCGCATTTCTTCGCGCGTCTTCTTTACATCCTTGAGGTACGCATCAAATGTCTGGCCCATGCGTGCGAGGTCGTCGGTGAGGCGCGACTCCATTTCATCGAGTTCGTATTCGCGCAGGCTCGCCGGGTACGAGATCTTGGAATCTTTGACCAACTCGTCGAGGATAGCGGCGCGGACTTTCTCGGTTGCGCGGATCTTTTTCTCTTGTTCGATATTTTCGCGAAGCGCATTTCCGAATGCTTCAGTGTCAGCATATCCGAGCGACTGGACGAAAGCATCATCGAGCTCCGGGAGGTCTTTGATCTCCATGGCTTTAGTCTCGTCTGCCGCTTTCTGTGGCTCGGTACCTGCTTCTATCTTGTCGATGCGGGCGCGCTCGCGACGGATGTGTGCGAGTGCCTCGGAGTGCTCCGCATCAGTGACTGCGATGTCCTCCTGCTTCTCAGTGTGTTTCTTCGCGATCTTTTTGTAGTCCGCAAGTGTGATGACCGGGGCGAGTGCCGCACGCGCGGTGAACGAAAGCGGTTTTCCCATTTCCGGAACATCGGTCGTTACCTTGGGGGCTTCAACGATCGCCACATTTTCCGAGGCGACTATCAGCGGTAGCTCCGCCTGGATAGCCTCTTCCGCGGCTTGGCGCATGATGGCGGCCTCTCCATAGATGCGAAGGATCGCGTCTTCCGGCGCTTTTCCCACTCGAAAACCATCGATTTTAGCCGTTTTCTGGATTTCTTTAACCGCCTGAGCACGGTAGCCCACCAGCGACTCGGCTGGAATCTGAGCCTTAATTTCTACCTCCCATGAGGCATCGTCACGCGTCACTACTATATGTGTTGCAGTTTTCATCGCAGGAGTGTACGCGAAATCACCTATTCCCGCAATTTTAGTATGTGGAGGTCGCGTCGCCGGGGATCAGTGGAAGCGGAGACTGGTCTTGCTGGTTGAGCCGGGCTCCCCAGAAGTAGAGTCCACCGATGATGAACAGGACGATGATAATCACAATGCCGACAGTCGGTCCAGCGCCTGTTTTCGGTGCCGGCGGCATCGTTCGCATGTGATCTTGAGGAGTGATCTGAGGAGGCATACATATATAGTACACCCACATGGGCGGGTATTCCGAAAACAAAGAGGGGATATAGATTGTTTGAGTTTTGCGGCACGGCTCGTATACTGCGTCCCATATGACAAACACTCGAAAAGTATTCGGTCACAAATCTCCCGACACCGACACAATCTGCTGTGCGATCCTGTGGGCGTGGTATCTCAATACGCATGCGAAGATGCCGGCACTGGCGTATCGACTCGGAGAGCTCAACAAGGAGACCCGATTTGTACTCGACCGCTGGCAAGTGCCACATCCGGCGCTCCTTGAATCGGTGAGTGCGCAAGACGAAGTCACGATCGTCGATACCAACAACCCGCAAGAACTCTTCGAGAATATCAATGACACCAAGATCATTGAGATTATCGATCATCACAAGCTCGTCGGCGGACTCAAGAGCGAGTCGCCACTGATGATGACGATCCGTCCGCTCGCCTCTACTGCATCGGTCATCTACGGTCTGATGGGCGAGGTAACCCTTACGCTCCCGACGGAAATGGCAGGGCTCATGCTCTCGTGCATCCTTTCCGACACGCTCGAATTCCGCTCTCCGACGACAACTCCGTACGATAGAGAGATTGCGACAAGGCTCGCGATGCAACTGGGAGTCGATATGACCTCGTATGCAAACGAGATGTTTGCCGCAAAATCCGATGTGTCGGAATACTCGGATGAGCAGCTCATCATGCTCGATAGCAAAAAATTCGAAGTCGGCAACTACAATATCCGCGTCTCCGCACTCGAAACAACGACGCCCGATACAGTGCTTGCACGCAAAGAAGGATTGACGGCTGCCATCAAGGTTATTCTCGAAAAGGAGACTGATACCGACGATGTGCTTCTCTTCATCATCGACATTCTGAAAGAAGAGGCGACCGTGCTCGTATATAACGATCTCACCAAACAAATAATCAAAGCGTCATTCGGTACTGATGTGACGAGTGATACTGTCATGCTTCCAGGCATCGTCTCGCGCAAAAAGCAGATCGTCCCAGCGCTCAAAATATAGGTACACACAACAAGACCCCGTAACGGGGTCTTGTTGTGTGTAGGGTCGCTTATTCAGCGTCTTTTTCTTTTGAGAGGTCGGTTTCTTCCTGCTGCTCCTCCACCTTTTCCGACGCAATGTCGCGATCTTGGGCGATCGGGTCGGTATTGGCTTCGCCGGTATCGGCCGCTTCGTTGTCATCACCCGCGATATCTTTCTTCGCTTCTTCGAAGGTGTCTTCGGTAGCGGAGATATTCTCAACATCGGTCGGTTGCGTCTTCTGTACTTCTGCGGTGTCGGCAACCGCTACTTGTTCACCCCCCATAGAGCGGATGTCGATCTTCCAGCCAGTGAGACGTGCGGCAAGGCGCACATTTTGTCCACCACGTCCGATCGC
>CAIRSC010000105.1 GCA_903881205.1 uncultured bacterium
ATTCTCGAAGGTCTTCGAAGTGAATTCGATGCTCGATACGGGAGAGATTGGCGATCATGCGGGGTTCCTGTTCTTTCATCTGCTCAAAAAGATGTACAAGGCAATCGAGCATGAGGTGGAGTACGTGCGGCACGATCTCGGTGCGATCGAGGAGCACATCTTCTCGCACCAGCATGTGGAAATGGTCGAAGCGATCTCGCGCAGCGCACGCGACCTCCTGAATCTGCGCCAGACGATCGAGCCGCACCGCGAGTCGCTCAAATCGCTCGAAGAAGAGGGCGCGAAATTCTTCGGAGACGAATTCGCTCCGTATCTGCGCGCACTTTCCAACGATTACTATCGTGTGCACAACCACATCATGCGCAACACCGAATCTCTCCATGAGCTGCGCGAGACCAATAATTCGCTGCTCACCACCAAACAGAACGAGACGATGAAGGTATTCACGATCCTCGCATTCGTCACCTTCCCGCTGTCGCTCCTCGCGGCGATCTTCGATATTAATACCGTCGATAATCCGTTTGAACATCTCAGCAACGGCTTCTGGATCGTCATCGGCATCATGGTCTTCACCAGTGTGCTGATGTTTATATATTTCAAACGCAAGAAATGGCTATGATGTGGCCGTTCTCCCGCCGCATGGCGCCCGCAGCACATACCGGTTCGACGACGCCGCTCTATTTCTACAACACGCTCGCTAAAGACAAGCAGCTCTTCACGATGCCCTCAGGGGCCAAAACGGTACGCATGTACAATTGCGGCCCGACCGTCTACGGTCGACAACACATCGGCAATCTTTCGATGTACGTTTTTGCCGATATCCTGCGGAAGACTCTGGAGTACAACGACTTCAAGGTGAAGCAGGTCATCAATATTACCGATGTCGGACACCTCGTCTCCGACGGAGATGACGGTGAAGACAAGATGTCCAAGGGCCTCAAGCAACGCAAGATGAAGCTCACTCTTGAGAACATGCGGCTGCTTGCCGACGAATACACGGATCTTTTCAAAGCCGACCTGCGGGCGCTCAATATTGATATCTCGAAGATCGAGTTCCCGCGCGCGAGCGACTATATATCCACACAGATCGCCATGGTGGAGACGCTCGAACAAAAAGGCTACGCGTATCGGACCGACGACGGCGTGTATTACGACACGACGCGCTTCGGCACCTATGGAGCGCTCGGCGGCATAGATCTGGCGGGACTCAAAGAGGGCGCCCGCGTGGCGACAGTCGAGGGCAAGCGGCACCCGACCGACTTTGCATTGTGGAAGCTCGACAAGAAAATCGGCTGGGAATCCCCGTTTGGCCGCGGCTTCCCCGGCTGGCACATCGAGTGTTCCGCGATGATCCGCAAGACGCTCGGCGAACAGATCGACATCCACACCGGCGGGATCGAACACATACCGGTGCATCACAACAACGAGATCGCGCAGTCCGAGGCGGTCACCGGCAAGCGTCCGCTCTCGCGCTTCTGGATGCATCGTGCCCACGTGCAGATCGAAAGTAAAAAAATCGCGAAGTCGGGAGGTAATGTGGTCTACCTCTCCGAGGTGATCGAGAAAGGATTCCACCCGATGGCGCTACGCTACCTCTTTCTCGGCGCACACTACCGCACCTCCTCGAACTTTTCGTGGGAATCGCTCGCGGCATCTTCGACCGCTCTCACGCGCCTTGCCGCTTATGCCGCATCGGAGGGTGGCACGGTACCTGAATCGTACCGCGCTCGCTTTGTCGACCGAATGAATGACGACCTTGATACGCCGGGAGCACTCGCGGTGCTGTGGGAAATGACCAAGGACGATTCCCTTTCAAAGGAAGACATCTCCGCCGGGCTTCGTGATGCCGATCGGATCCTGGGGCTCGGATTTGCGATGCCCGAGACGCTCAAAGTATTCGTAAAAGACACAGTGAGTATTAGTGACGTTCCTTCGGTAGTGGCACTTCTTATAGAAGAACGCGAGGAGGCGCGATCGAACAAGGATTTTGCCAAAGCGGATGAACTGCGTTCAAAAATTGCCGACCAGGGCTATGACGTCAAAGATGGTGCGGCAGGCGCCGAGATTATCAAGCGTTAGCGGTCTTATTCCTGCGCGAGGACGAAGTTGACTAATCGCTTCGGTACGACGATCGTACGTGCGATAGTCTTCCCTTCCAATCGTGCCGCCACTGCCTCCTTCGCTGCAGCTTCTACAGCACTCTTATCGGCGTCGCTTGCGATCACAAACTCTCCACGAGTCTTACCGTCGATTTGTACCGCGATTGTTACTTCCTCATCGGTGAGATATTTATCTTCGGTCGCGGGCCACTGCTGTGTGTGCACCGACGATTCGTTGCCGAGCAGGTGCCAGAGTTCTTCGGCGAGGTGCGGAGCGAATGGAGAAAGCATCTGCACCATTATAGTGAACTGCGACTTTCCGATCTTCTTTTCCTTTTCGATCGCGTTCTGCAATATCATCAGTTGCGAGACCGCGGTATTGAATTTCATGACCGCGACGTCTTCCCCAATCTTCTTAAGGGCTTTGTGAAGCGGACCATTGAGTGCCGGCACGTCAGCCTCTTGTATATATTCTTCGTTGCGCGCCATGCGCTCGAGGAATCGGCGCACACCCACGACGCCGTCGGGATTCCACGGGTAGCTGGCGACTTCGGCGTACGGGCCCATAAAGGCCATGTACATGCGCACCGTATCGGCGCCGAGCTGTTCTACTACTTTGTCGGGATCGATCACATTGCCGAGCGATTTGCTCATTTTCTGACCATCAGGACCCATAATCAAGCTACGATTCATGCGTCGCTTATACGGCTCGGGGTCTTTGACCAATCCGATATCAAACAGTGCTTTGTGCCAGAAACGACTGTAGAGCAAGTGCATGGTCGTATGCTCTGCGCCGCCACTATATAGATCCACCGGCATCCACGCATCCTGCATCTGGCGAGATGCAAATTCGGTTGCATTCTTCGGATCAGTGTAGCGCAGGAAATACCAGGAGGAATCAACGAACGTATCGAGCGTATCGGTCTCCCGTTTGGCGGCACCGCCACATTTCGGACACGGTACATTCACAAATGAATCCACTTTGGCCAGCGGCGATTTGCCTGAACCTTCCGGCAGATAATCCTCTACCTCAGGGAGTACCACGGGAAGCTGTGCATCAGGCACCGGCTGCACACCGCACACGCTGCAATGGATCATCGGGATAGGCACGCCCCAGTAGCGCTGTCGCGATACGATCCAATCACGAAGCCGGAATGTGGTCTTCTTCCGGCCATACATTTCGATCATTTTCTTCTTTGCATCATCAATAGAAAGTCCGTCGTATGCGCCGGAGTTCATGAGTGTGCCCGCTCCCGTGTACGGAAGCTGGGCATCGGCCGCGATCACCTGCCTGATAGTAAGGGCAAATTTGTTTGCGAATTCGTAGTCGCGCTCGTCGTGGGCAGGGACTGCCATAATCGCACCGGTGCCATATTGCGGTAGTACGTAATCGGAAATATAGAGCGGGATCTTTTCGCCAGTGGCGGGATTGATCGCCTCTACGCCCTTGAGCTGCACGCCCGTCTTCTCTTTATTGGTCTGACGATCAAGGTCCGACATCTTCGTCGTGCGATCGACATACGCCGCGACCTCGTCATTATTTTGCAGCACCGTCTTATGCTCGAGCGCGAGCCCCACCCAGGGATGTTCCGGAGCAAGCACTAGGTACGTCGCACCGAAGAGTGTGTCGGG
>CAIRSC010000106.1 GCA_903881205.1 uncultured bacterium
CAATCTTCCTCATTTTAAACCAGATCAATCCACAATTGCTCAATTTGAGCGTTCTCAATAACAAAAGTGCGAATCAGATATCTGCTCCTGCACAATAAGTTTCCGAACAAACGGAAACTATGCTGCGTATTTGATGACGACGCGGCGGCTACGGCCCTCGCCAAGGGACTCAGTCTTCACATTCGGAGAGTTTTGGAGCGTCGTGTGCACAATGAGACGCTCGTATGCGCTCATGGGCGTAAGCTCTACGTCGTATTGAAATGATCGCGCGCGTTCCGCCATCATGAGCGCTTTCGTCTCGATCTCCCTCAGCTGCTTGGCGCGAAATTCGTTCACGTCGACGAGGAACATCATACCTTCGCCCTCGGCCGGGGTGATGCGTTTCTCGGCGATCTTCTTCACGAGCATGTCGATCGCCTGGATCGTTTCGCCGTGAGCGCCAAGGATGGGTCGCGAGTCCGCTGCTTCTATTGAGAAAATGGTTTGCCCTGCGACTTCCGAGCGCTGTATACCGGTGTAGCTCACGCCGAGCGCATCAAGGAATTCTTTGAGGATAGTCTCGATCCCGTCTGCCATGTATCGAACTATACACCGCCAGACGGTATCCTCAAAAGTGCCTTATTTAGAGCCGTGGAATCGGCGTCCGGTTACCAATTCTTGGCAGATCATAAATACGTTACTCGTCACCCAGTAGAGCGGTGCGGCGGCGGCGATTGAAAAGGCAATAACGCCCACCATCAGCGGCAAAACGTATCGCGCCTGGAGGTCGAAGCTCTTCGCCATGTCATTGGAGAATGATTCTTCTGCCGCGGTCTTTTCGCCACGCGGGCCCATGGAGAGGCGGGTGTAGGTGAATTGTGTAATCATCGCGAGCAGCGCGAGTACGATGTTGCGCTTGCTCATGTCGACTATACCGAGGAAGTGCATGTTGACCACATCTGGTGCATGTACGAACGCATAGAGAATCGCTGTATTTATTTTTGGCAGTCCGCCGTGTGTAAAGGTCCAGTACAGACCGATGAGGATCGGGAGCTGGACGAGCATGAGCAGCAATCCGGCGAACGGCTTGATGTTGCGCTCTTTGTAGAGAGCAAAGATTGCCGGCCCTTGTTCTGCCGGTTTATCCTTTAATTTCGCCTTGATCGCTTCGATCTCGGGAGCGACCTTCTTCATCGCGATCTGTGCCTGGATCGCGCGCCGAGAGAGCGGAAAGAGGATTACGCGCACGATGAGCGTCATGATAATAACGGCAACGCCCGCGTCGTGAGAGGGGAGAACATCGATAAAGTAGACGAGGCCGTTGTAGATCGGATTGTAGATGATGGCGTGGAAAAGAGTTCCGATCATAGAAATGCTATGCGGCAGATTGTATCGTGTATCGAGTGCGCTGTATACGTTCGTACTACGAGCGGATCTTGGTGACTATTTTATGAATATCGGCCGTAATGTCTGCGTAGGTGGCCTGTATCGACTCTCGCTTTGCATGGAATACATAGGCACCGAGCGGGAGGGTCGGAAGAACTGTCTGCAATGCAGCGCGGCATCGACGACGAATCAGATTGCGCTTCACTGCCAATTTCGAGACCTTCTTTGATACAACACAGGCGCACTGGACGGTCGCCGAAGTAGCAGGGGACAGTGAGAGGGAAAAGAGGTCGCCTGAAATACGGCGTGCACCCGAAATAGCTCGTATTTGAGCCCCGGAAATGCGGTTTTGCTTAGGCATATGGTACCGCCAAAGGCGGGGAATTAGACGGCAAGCTTCGCGCGGCCCTTGGCGCGGCGACGAGCAAGCATCTTGCGCCCGCCTGGAGTGCGGGTACGGCCGAGGAAGCCGTGTGCGGCTGCTCGCTTACGCTTCTTTGGTTGATACGTTCGTTTCGTACTCATGAGCGCCACTATACCCTGTATTGCCTTTATTTCAAGCTCTATCCCACCGAAGCGAGCGGATGTGCCGGATTTTTGGGTCTTCGGAGCGTGACGACGCGAGACTGAGGGAATTTTCAGCAGGAAATTACCCGACCCAAAAATCCGGCACATCCCGAGTGAGTTATCCACAGGTTATGAACATGTGGATAGACCGAGCACAAGGTTCCCGTCCGAAACATCAGACGTATACTGTAGGGGCGTAAGGGGTGTATGAAATATATATGATGACCAACAGAGAACTATGGCAGAACGCGTTGGTACAAATAGAACTCGGGACGACACAAGCGTCATTCCGCACCTGGTTCCGTAATACGGACGTCTCGAGTCATGATAACGGGGTAGTGCAGGTGGCAGTCCCTTCAAAGATCGTGAAAGAGTGGCTCATGGAAAAGCACCATAAGCTCATCATAAAGGCGCTTCGAAGTCTCGATACGACGATCCGTACCGTGGAGTACGTGGTGCACCGCACCGCACCGTCTCCGGAACGGAAACAACCGCGCGCTCAGCAGGCCGACAACTCCTCTATGGATCTACAGCCCATGTATATCGATAAGCGCGACAACCTCAATCCGCGCTATACGTTCGAAACATTCGTCGTGGGGCCGTTCAATCAACTCGCCCACGCCGCCTCGAAGGCAGTGCTTGAGCGCCCGGGACTCGCGTACAACCCGCTTTTTATATATGGACAGACGGGCCACGGCAAAACACACCTCATCCAGTCGATAGGGAACTACTTCAAGAAGTCGCACGCCAATAAGAAAGTGATGTACGTCACCTCGGAGCGCTTTACGACCGACTTCCTCAATGCGGTACGCACCGGTCGTTCGAGCGATTTCAAAAACCAGTATCAGCAGTACGACGTGCTTATTATGGACGACGTCCAACTCATCGCGAACACAGAAAAGACACAAGAAGAGCTCTTCCATGTGTTCAATCGCCTCTACGACGACAACAAGCAGGTGATCTTCTCGTCCGATAAGCACCCCGCGCTCCTCCCTGGGCTCGAAGAGCGCCTCAAAGGACGATTCTCTGCCGGTATGATTGCGGAAATTCCCGAGCCTGATGTAGAGTCGAGAATCGCCATCATTCGAGCCAAGATAGAGCAGCACGGATTCTCGATCCCCGACGACATCATTCAATACATCGCTGAAAACGTGCGCGGCAACATTCGAGAGCTCGAGGGAGTACTCAACATGATCGTCTGCAAGTCGCAGCTGAAGGGCAAGGCGATCTCACATGCCGATGTGCGCGCACTCATCAAACACAACGTGAAGCCCAACAAAGGCGTCTCGATCGATGAGGTCGTCCGTCGCATCGCCACCTACTATGATGTAGCCGAGAAGAGTATCTACGAGAAGACTCGCAAGAAAGAGGTCGTGAAGCCGCGCCAGATCATTATGTACATCCTTCGAGAAGAGTTCTCCGTATCGTACCCCTCGATCGGGGAGAAGCTCGGTGGTCGCGACCACACTACCGTGATTCACTCCTGCGAGAAGATAAAAGAGGAACTCAAGACAAATAACGCGCTTGAGGCGGAGATCGATCATATTCGCACTCTCATACACGCGTAATCTGTGTATAAACCCAGTGGATAACCTATGTATAACTACTGCTCAACGGAACGGACAACTACTGCGTCGAGCTCGAACAAGACGGGGACAATAACGGGTATATCTCGGGTAAGCGAGTTATCCTCATCCGGAACACAGGTTGCATTACAGTTATCCCCGGAGGTAATCTCGGTGTTCCGAGCTTCAAACACTCAATTAAATCAACTTCTCCACAGTATCCACACCCCCAACAGAACCAACAATTATTTATAAAAAAGGTCTTATGAGGATAACAACTACGAAGGAAAAAATACTCAATGCAATTCTGATGGCAGAGAAGGTCACAGGAAAGAAGGAGTCTCTCCCGGTGCTCTCCTGTATCCTCATAGAAGTTATTGATGGGGAGATTACTCTGAAAGCAACGAACCTTGAGGCAGGTATAGAGGCACGAATTCCTGGAGAGGTAGAAGGAGAGGGTTCTATTGCGATACCGGCGAGTATTCTCTCTCAGACAATTCGATCAATAGGAAGTGATAAGGTTACATTTATCACTGAAGAATCGAACCTCCTTATAGAATCACGCGGAACGAAGACCCTTATAAAATCCATTCCTCATGAGGAATTCCCGGCACTTCCTAAGAATGAAGTAAAGAACACAATCACAATACTGCGTGATCGACTTATGAAAGGTATTCAGGCAGTCTCGTATGCTGCATCACCTTCAATGATCCGTCCTGATCTTGGAAGTATTTTTATCTCCATCAAGAATGAGACGATGGTGTGTGTAGCGACCGATTCATTCCGGCTTGCTGAGAAAACGGTCTCTGGTACCGGAGCGAAGATGAATGGTGACCTTCTTATTCCGCTTAAACACGCTCTGGAGCTCATTCATGTACTCGAGCGCATCGAAGATGAGTCGGTGACACTTTCGACCGATGATGCGCAACTGGTGGTCGTAGGAGGCGGTATTCGATATGTATCACGTGTTGTTGATGCCACATTTCCCAACTACAAAGAGATCATCCCAAAGAAATCGACTACCGAAGCGACGGTACTCAAAAGTGATTTCAATGAAATGCTTCGCAAGGCACGTGTGTTTTCAGGTAATGACATGCATGTAGGGATTCACGTGTATCCGAGCAAGAAGATATTTTCCGCTACTGCACGCAGTGCCGATGTGGGGGAGATGTCGGATTCAATAGACGCAGCGCTCACTGGAGATGATCTTGATATCAATTTCCATATTGGGTATCTCTCAGACTGCATTGGATCAATCGATTCTGATAGTATCCTCCTCTCATTCGCCGGCGCAGGGCGCCCGCTCGTGATCCGCGGTGTCTCGGACCAGTCGTTCATGTATCTTGTGATGCCTCTCAATCGCTAGTACTGTCGGAACAAAAAACACCTCCACAAGAGCTCTTGTGGAGGTGTTTTAATTATTGAGCCTACTGCACAGTGATGGAGACCATCTGTGTCTCGGTCGCACCTGTGGTGGTTTGTGCGACGGCTTTCACTACCGCAGGTCCGCGGGTCGTGGGTACATATGTGATCGCGTAGGGCGGCTGTGTCGAGCTGCCAATAGGGGCGTTATTGAAGTAGTACATGATCGACGTGACGTTGCCGGGTGCGGGATAGAACGCAGTGACGGTCATCGGAGTGTCAGAAGGGATGTAGCTGCCGGATTGTGGCGAGAGTATGTGGAAGCCTGTAGGGACGCCGACAGTTCCATCACCCAATCCCTGATCCGGCACGGGTACGCTACCTCCCATTCCTTGAGTAGCTGCCCAGAGCTGTACCGGGTACTCCCAATACGGGTACTGCGAGTCGCTTCTGTTTGCGGCTGCACCACTGCGCGGGTTGTCTTTGTTGACCCAGTACAGAATGTCGTGAATGCCCTGTGACGAATCCGTATTCCAATTACCGTTGATCACCGGCGGCAGTGAGTCGTGTGCGGGGTCCGGCGCCGGGGGAGTGAATGCGGATGCCGGATACTTTTGGATCGCATATGCCATGAATTCGTGCCACATCGGAGCAATAATGAATGCCGCGATCTTTTTCGCCATCGGTGTTGCGTCGTTGTTGCCCGCCCAGGCGCCGACGGAAACATTCGGCGTGTATCCGATCACCCACACATCTTTGAAGTCGTTGGTGGTACCGGTTTTGTCGGCCACATCGGCGCCGGGGAAGTAGAGCGG
>CAIRSC010000107.1 GCA_903881205.1 uncultured bacterium
CTTGATCTGCTCGATCAGCGGATCTGCCTGTGCCGCGATCGACGGATTATACTTTTCTGCTGCCTGCAGTGCAGCTATTGCTACGGCGCGATTGCCCAGCTGATATTCGAGTGCCGCATAGGTGAAGTATGCCTGCAGATCGCTCGGAGTCGCTGCAATGTGCGCCTGCCAGATAGCGGCGGCTTTCGCGTATTCCTTGCGCGCGACGTATGCGCCCAAGATGCGAGGATCAGCTGCCGTATCGCTCTGTATCGCCGGAGCGAGCAATTCATCAGCGATTGCGTCCTGCCCTGTCTGAATCGCTACCGCCGCGTAGAGAATGCGCGCCTGCGTGAAATCCGTATCGAGTTCAAAGGCCGTCTTGAATGCAGCGAGTGCGCCGGCATTATTGCCCTGCGCGAGTGCGGTCTGCCCCATCTGGAAATAGATCGTCTGTTTGCGCGCAGATAGCTGATGCGCCTGTTCGAACGCTGCCGCGGCATCCGCATTGTCCCCGACCGATCCGTAAATAATCCCGAGGAAGAGCGGGAATCGTGCATCCAGCGGTGATGCTGCCGCCTGCGCCTGCATCTGCTCGACGGATGTTTGATAGAACTGCTGCTTCACATCGTTGGAAATACCCGTCGCAGAGGCGATCTGCGACGTCCCCTGGGCAAGCTGTTCGCGCACTTCCTGAGTCCCGAATGAGCCGTACGCTGCCGCCTGTTTGAAATAGTTGAGATTATCGAGCGGCGTTGCCTGCGGCGCGATCGCTTTCAGAAGCGTGCGATTCTGTGCAATTGCTTGCTCATTGACCAGCCAGACAGCACTGCCGGCGATGAGCACGGCAGCGAGCACGAGATACGGCAGTGCCGAGTACTCGAGTGGATTGTTTTTTGGGATCGCCGGAGCCGCTTCATTGGAAGCCGCGCGCCATACGATGAATGCAAGAATCGTACCGAACCATATATAGCTCGTTACGTTGTCGAAAACCGTCAGATTGTGGATGAAATAACCGGCAAGCAGACCCGTGAGAATACTTCCCTCTCCCACGCTAAATGCGCGATTCCCTTTTGTATTTTTGCGCCAGAGCGCCCACACGGCAGCGAAGAAGATCGAGAGGTAGCTGAGCAATCCCAGTGTCCCGCCCGCGATCCACCAGTCGAAGATAATATTGTGCACGCGATCAAACCACGGCTCCTGCGCATACATGCGCGGATCGTAGTATTTATCGAAGACGATCGCGTAGTTCTCCTGACCCCAGCCGAAGACCGGACGCTCCTTCACACCCTGTAGCGCGATTCCCATATTGAGGAAGCGCGCACTGATCGTATTGTCGCTCAGCGATATGCTCGCGAGGCGGTCGAGGAAGCCCACGCTCTTCACGAATGCAGTATCCTTGGCGAGCTTGAGCCCGCCGCCGAGGACCGCGAGCACGATAAGCGTGACGACGGTATACGAGCGCACCTGTTTCGTCCCCTGCAAGACCGCATATATAAGGAGTGCGAGCACTCCACCGCCGACGAGGCCGAGCATGGTCCCGCGCGTACCGGTGAAGAAGAGTGCGATCGTATCGAGTACGATCACGGTACCGTACCAGAGCGATATGCCGGCACGCTCGCCCTTCGAGCGTTCGTTCCACGACTGTAGCCAGAGCAATGCCGCGACGAAAATACAGAAGAGCATGTATACGGCGAGGTAGATCGGATTGCCGAATGTCGCGTCGATACGTGCCATGAGTCCCGAGGTCCCACCTTCACCGAGTGCTGCCTTGCCCATGATCTGGAACAAGCCGTCGATCGTGAGGAAGACCGAGACGATGAGATTGAGCTGGAAGAGTCGGCGCCAAAGCATCTCCGCGCGCATCACACTCGCCGCGACCACGGTATACACAAGAAGATGTGCGATCGTGACCCAGCCATCCATGCGCTCAAAGTTGCTCCAGAAGCTCTTGAACGGGTTCACCCCCTGCGCATCGGCGATCGCCATGATCAGCACAAAAAGCGCGAAGGCACCGAGCACCCAGGAGCGCTGCGGACGATACTTTGCCGACACGAGCGAGAGTGCCAGCCACGCCCCGGCAATGATCTCGACGATCATGCGGAATGCGAAGTTCTTGCCCGTGATATAGGGGAAAAAGAGCGATGTCGTTACTAAAAGGCAGACGAACGGGAGCAAGAATACACCCCCCAAAACGATATAACGCAGCGTCTTTTCAAGAGTTGTCATGGCCGACATTCTATCACGGCCCGCATCCCGAGTCAGTTAGGACGTACGTCGCTTTCCGGCCTTCTCAGAACGGGCCTTTTCGATAAGCCATGAGGATGATTGGACCTTTCCGCCCCCTACGTTGAACACCATTCGTATCTCGAGCTCCCTGCACACGACCGATTCCGGAATGTCCGCGATATTCTTCCGATCACCTCCATTGGCGAATGTGGCGGGGCGCAGGGCCTTGAGCGCCTTGGCCACACTGCGATCCGCATCCCCTTTCTTATGCTTTGTGATATACACCTTGTCCACGAACGGAAAGGCCGAGATGATTTCGGCACGTTCCTTTTCTGGCATAAAAGCGGAACCCTTCTTATCGCGAAGCCAGTTGTCATTATTGAGAATCACCACCAGCTTCTCGCCAAGTGCGCGAGCCTTTTTGAACATCCTCAGGTGCCCGACATGGATCGGATCGAATCCGCCGGATACTGCCACCCACCCCGCCTTGGTTTTCATAATCATGGCCAGTCTAGCAAGGTAGGTACGAACGCGCTACGATGAGCCGCATGTTCGACCGCGCCAAATCATCAGCCGTCAGCGCATTGCGCTGGAGCGAGAAATACACCAAAACCGATATGGTGTACCTCGCCCAGGGAGGATTCTGGCTCATAGCCCGCCAGGTGGGAGCAATAATCATCTCGCTTGGACTTGCCGTCTTCTTTGGCCACTTCGCGACTCAAGATACGTACGGAAATTACAAATATATTATTGATGTGAGCTTTCTGTTGACCACCATTTCCCTCTCGGGCCTCACTACTGCGGTTACGCGGGCGGCGGCAAGGGGCGACGGCGGAGGTTTGCGACAAGGATTCACATTGAGTATGCGCTGGAGCTGGGGCATTATCCTGATCGGTTTTATTACGAGCCTCTATTACTTTTATCTTGGCAACAATTTTGTGGGAATCGGCCTCGCTCTTGCAGCTGCGACACTTCCGCTCATTAGCGGACTCTCACTTTATGACTCATTCCTGATAGGTCTCAAGGAATTCCGTTTGAGCTCGCTGTATTCAATCGGCTCACTCGCATTCACAGCCCTTTCGCTTATTGCGACACTACTCTTTGTTTCTCAGCGCGCGATAGTTCTTGTCGCCGTGTACTTCATTACAAATCTTATGACGGACGCTCTTTGGTATATCCTTTCACTGCGGAAGGCTCAAAATGCTAGCCAGGATCCCGAAATGCTTCATTACGGATTCCACCTAAGCCTTATGGGCGTCATTGGAACAATTGCGGACAAGATCGACTCAATTATTGTATTTTCTCTCCTTGGTCCCGCACAGCTCGCAGTCTATTTGTATGCAATCGCGATCCCGGAACAGATCAAGGGGCTTCTCAAGAATATCGGAACGCTGGGGACGCCGGCTTTTGCTCGCCGATCGCTCTCCGAGATAAAGAGTAATATCTGGAATCGGATACTTCTTCTTTCGTTGGGCACCCTAGGCGTTATGTGCGTGTACGCTCTCATGACCCCTTTCATATTCAAAATATTCTTCCCTGTATATATATCCTCAATACCCTATTCACAAATATATGCATTTTCTATCGTATTTAGTGGCATCGTCCCGATCATGAGCATCTTTCAGGCCCATAAAAATGTGAGGGAATTGTACATTGTCTCAAATGTCGGCCCGATCCTCTTGATTATTATTTTCCCCATTTTTACTGCGTACTGGGGAATCTCGGGGGCAATCATCAGTCAGGTAGTCTACCGCTTCGTAACAACAAGCGTTGCTATTTTTCTTTTTCTCCGACTTAAGCAGTTATAGAGATGATAATTATCGTAAGGTCACTTTTGCAAAACTAATATCCAACCGACCGAATTCATCGTTATCAAATGAATCGACAATCGGCAAAACTTCAACGTTATATACCGCGCGATCCAATGAATCTATAAGGAGTTTGCATCCTGCGTCGGAGCGATTCCGCCAATAATCATCGAAAATTACTATGGTAGTGGCGTGCATAAGCTTTGAGACCGCATTCCAATCGCTTGAGATAGTGTCTACGTGATGACCGCCGTCAATAAAAACAAAATCCATCTTGGGTAGCGTGAGGATTTCCTTCGGAAGAGTGTCCTTAGTATTTCCCGGATACAAATGGATCTCGGCTCCCGATTTTTCAAGTTTTAATCGAACGTCTGCCATGGAAGGCGGTCGTTTTGATACCTCATCCAGAAAGACTTGATCCGTCATTTGTTCAAAGAGATCAAACCCATAATATGCAATATTGCTCTCTGGGGATGCTTTGTGTGCAGTGTCGATCATCTGTAGGGCCCGCTCTCCATTCCACGTTCCTACCTCCAGAATTTTTGCTGCATGCGTTAGATTTATCGATTCAAACAAGTAACGATAGCGGCGTGGCTTGCGAAACATATCGTAGTAAAGATTGGCAACCGGCACATAAAGGGGGCGTAAGTATACTTTTATTGTTTCGGGAATCATAAGGATCATTTTATACAGCCGCTACGCGGATCGTGTCGGACTCATACCCATCGTCAGTCCGCGATAAGGTTACTATATCGAGCATTTCCGCATCTGTTCTTGCCTTGTATGTATGAATAACCTCCGGAGGGATACGCGATAACGTGCCCGGGACAAGAATATCAACCTTTCTGTCTGAACCGTCGACATTTGAGGTTATGAGCTCGAGCTCACCCTTTAGAACATAGGAATATTGAACTGACTTCTTGTGATAGTGATTCCCTCTAATAGCGCCCGCAGAAAACGTCACCATCCCCACATGACCTACCTGCTCTTCAACGAGGTCATAAATGGATCCTCGATCGTCAGTATGAACAGGATCTATCTTTGTATTACTAACCTTGCTTCTTAAAATATCCATAGTTGGCGCATTTTATCACAGGTGGTCCTAAATTACACAATGGTAACGCGTGGTATTGGGATGATAAATTTACCGCCTTTCTCGGAGAAACACTTTAGATTTGCCATTATCTCCGGGGCGAAATTCCACGCCAACAATAATGCGTAGTCGGGAGAATCTGTGTCTAAAATGGAATCGTTCAAGATCGGAATGTGCGTTCCCGGGGTATATTTTCCTACCTTGAGAATATTTCGTTCGGTAACATAATCCAAGTACGTAGTATCAATGTGACAAAAGTTAAGCAGTGTATTTCCCTTTGCCGGAGCGGAAATTCCAATGATTCTCTTCCCCGCTCGTTTTAGGTCGGTAAGCAAAGTGAGCAACTCAATTCTCTGCGCTTTCGCATCCTTGCCAAAGCCCTTCAATCGCTCGATGTCATATAATCCGGCCGCTATCTCGCCGGCAATTTGCTTATCCACGCGAGCGGAAATAGTGCGAGCCCCCGGGTGCTGAACAAAATATCGCAATGTGCCTCCGTGTATTTCCTGCAGCTCAACGTCATACAGCTCTAATCCGTGAGCTTCGAAATAGCGCTTCATCGGGAGGGCAGAGAGATACCCAATGTGTTGGTGGTATATGGTGTCGTATTCAACTTTGTCGATCATCTCCATAGCACTCGGCGCCTCGATCACAATGACGCCATCGGAGGCAAGGAGCTCCCGCATCCCGTCCGTCGCACTATCAAGACTATGGATATGAGCGAACACATTCGTGCCGGTGATAACCGCTGCAGTACCTTTTTGTTCTCGAATCATCCGAGCTGTCTCGACAGTAAAAAAATCATTGATGGTTTCGATGCCGTTTGCGTTAGCGGTTCTTGCCGCATGTTGAGCGGGATCGACGCCGAGCACGGCGAATCCCTCGTCCTTGAAACCTTGCAGGAGAACTCCCACATTACTTCCTATGTCGACCGCAAGTTTACCCTGCGGATTCGAAAGGTGCTTTGCGATTCCGGCTGCCATGTCGCGATAGTGTGCCGTTCCCGTCTTGGTCGTAGATGACTCGTATACGTAGTTAACTCGATATAGGATCTCGGGATCAACAAAATAATCGATCTGCAGCAGTCCGCAGTCCGCACAGGATACGAGCCGTAACGGGTATAGGAACTCGATATCGCTTAATCGCTGTTCTTCCAAAAAATCGTCAGAATGCGGCTGCGACCCCAGATCAAGTACTAAGCGCAGATTGGTGCCTTTGCACATATGACAGCCGGATGCGGCATGACATTTGGCAAGCATTTCGGGAGAAAGATACATACATTATGCTTTGTTCGCACCATGTGACATTTCTGCCTCCATAAGCGTTTGCACGAGCTGCTTAAATGTTGTCTTAGGAGTCCACCCAAGTTTTTCGCGCGCCTTGGTCGCATCACCGCACAAGAGATCGACTTCTGCCGGCCGGAACAGGTGAGGCTCAATTTTTACGTATTGTTTCCAGTCGAGCCCTACGTATGAGAACGCTTCTACGAGGAACTCTTCTACTGAATGAGTTTCTCCGGTCGCAAGGACGAAATCGTCGGGCTCAGTGTGCTGGAGCATTCGCCACATAGCCTCCACATACTCAGGAGCGAACCCCCAGTCGCGTTTGGCATTTATGTTTCCAAGTGGAAGTATTTCTTGAGTCCCATTCTTAATTCGTACCGCCGCTCTACATATTTTACTAGTCACGAAATTCGGTCCACGTCTTGGAGATTCATGATTGAAGAGAATACCGTTGGAAATGAACATCCCGTAGGATTCTCGGTAGTTCTTGCACATCCAATATGCATACGCTTTTGAGACAGCATACGGGCTTCGCGGATAGAATGGGGTGGTTTCTTTCTGAGGAGTTTCTATGACTTTGCCGTAAAGTTCCGAACTCGACGCCTGGTAGATACGAGTATCGGTAAGCCCGTTGTTTCTGACTGACTCGATCACGCGAAGCGCTCCGAGACCCGTAACATCACTCGTATACTCGGGAACATCAAAGCTGACCCTAACATCGCTCATCGCAGCAAGGTTATAGATCTCATGGGGTTTTGATTCTCGGACGATACGATCTACTGAAGAGAAATCACTTAGATCGCCGTAGTGCAGGATGATATTTTTATGACGTGGAATAAAATCGTCCGCACTGGCCCCCACATCGGATCCGATGTAGTACCGGCTTGAACGACGGACCATGCCGTGCACCTCATAGCCCTTCTGGATCAAAAGTTCTGCAAGATAGGACCCGTCCTGTCCTGAAATACCGGTAATAAGGGCCCGCTTTGTTTCCATTTCGGGATTGTAGCATGCTCTTTTTCTTACTCTAAAGGACCGTAAATGATATAGTTATCGGCATAAATCCTTCAAATACAGGGCGGATAGTGGTTATTACTGGCGCAGCTGGTGGCATCGGGAGTGCGCTCGTCGAAACATGCCTTGCGGCTGGCTATACGGTGGTCGCGGTACTGAGAGAAGGGTCGTCTGCACCTATACACTTCCCGAACTCGCCTTCTCTTATGTTTGAATACGCCGATATTAGTGAAAGGCATCAAGTGCAGTCACTCAGCACTCGACTCTCGCACAAATATCCTGCGATCACATGGTTGATTCACTGTGCCGGGCACATAGCACAGGAGGATGAGATGAGAACGATAGATGAAAGCTTTGCTGTGAACATTTTTGCCCCGATCATTCTTTCCCTAAGTTTAAAAGATTCGATTGTCTCGGGCGGCGGTATTTTGTTTGTATCATCAACGGCCGGTTTATGGGGCAGTGACAAGGCTCCCATTTATGCCGCATCCAAAAGTTCCCTCCACGGATTCTCACTCTCTATGCAAAAAATACTGGGAGATGGCCGGCGCAGCATTGTCGTCGCACCGGGTCCAACAAACACGCCTATGCGTGAGTTATTCGCACACGATGCGGATAAACACCAAAGCGCTCGCACTGTCTCTGAACTTATCTTAAATGACATATTAGAAACAGGAGGCACTCATGATCAGGATATCTATGTGATCCGCAATGGCGAAATTTCGCGAATTCAAATAGAGCCGGTCTCCGCAATAGCCCCTAATTAACGCGTCTTAGTCTCGTCTATATTCGCGAATATACGCTTCCACAGTGTCCTTCCATGAGTAGTTTTTGTATGCGGCTTTCGCATTGTTTGAATACGTCTCGTATCCTTCCAAGATGAGTTCAATCTTGTGGGCAATATCTTCTGAATCACCCTGCTTCGAATGCAGGCCCGTAACACTGTCCTGAATCGCCTCCTGCACCCCTGACTCTGCACTGCCAACAGCTGGTTTCGCAAATTGATATCCCTCTATCACCGAGAGACCAAATCCCTCGAAATGAATATTGTGATCATCTGTGTTTGAATTTAGGGCAAGAAGGTCGCATCGTAAATATAGAAAGGAAAGCGCTCTGTCGTCCGCTCCTTGAACGAACCGGACGGATCTTTCCATCTGTTCCTCGGCGATAAATTTATGGATCTGCTGCATATAGTTCGCATCCTGGTTACCAGCCATCACATAGAGGATATTCGGATAAGTAGACCTGAGCGATTTAACGGCGCGAAGAGTCTCGTACTGTCCTTTTCTGTCTTTTACCTGCCCTACGGTGAGTACGACCGGATACGATGACCGTTCGATTGATAGTTGTTCAGCATACTTTTGAAATTCTTCTGTGTTGATGATCGGGAGAGGTGTAGCCCCCATATGAATGACTGTTATCTTGCCTGGCTTTACCCCGCCTTCTATCATGCGTCTTTTTGTATACTCACTCACACTCAATATCTTTGACGCACGTCCATATGCGACACGAAATAACATTCTCTTCAGAGAATACCCGCGCGGCGGCACTGAGTATGTTGCAATCCCACTAGTGAAAAGCTTTTTTTTGGTGCCCACTACAGCACCCCAGCCATATATTGCGTACGGCCAGCCATCGAACGCATGGACAATGTCTGCATCGCGAGCAGCGCGCCTCACCCTAATCATATTTAGGAGAAAACTTATGGTCGGTGATGAAGTCAGCTTCCTTAAAGAAATTGTTGGATACGCGGGATGTGCTGCCGGCTCTGAACACACCTCCACATCCATCCCCTGAACGATCAATTGATCTATCACTGCACGAGAATACCTGCCCCAACCTGAACGCTCATCAAGACTTGCTGCGATAATGAAGACTTTCATAATCTGATCTCATCGCACTTGTCGAAGTAATGAAATGATCCCGCGTGCACGACCACTCCAGGTATACGCTTCAACTTTCTTTCTTGCATTTTCTGCCTTACGCACGGCTGACAGGTCTGTAAGCGCGGCAGTAATGCCACTGGCGAGAGCTGAAGCATCATCGGGAACCACCATGTACGCCGTCGTTTCATCGAGCACCTCTCGAATACTCGGCAAGTCCGAAGCCACAATCGGTCGATTTGCGGCCATGTATGTAAAGAGTTTAAGTGGCGACGTAAAGCGTGCCGATATTTCAGTCTTACTGCTATTTGGCAAGATAAGCACGTCCGCAGCAGCCTGATTATCGGCCAATTCGCGATATGGATGATATCCGAGAAATACCGCGTGCGGATATTTTATGCACATAGAATGCACCTGATCTTCCTCGCCCCCGATCATTACCACTTGAGTATCGGTGGGTAATAGATCGGCAGCACGGCCGAGCGTATCGGCACCTTTCCACTCATCGAGTCTGCCTATATACAGAGCAATTTTCTTATCAAGCGGCAATCCGAGTCGCTTGCGGGCACTCTCTTTCGACTCGGGATTCGCAAAATCCTTTAAATCGACAGCGTCGGGAGCTACAACCACGCGATTTTCAGGTATACCTTTTTGAATATAAAAATCTTTTAGACCGTGAGAAATAACAACGATCTTGGAAAGTCTTCCCACCAGTAGGCGTACCGCATAGTTCCATGCACCGATATGAGATTCCCATATGACCGGCTTTCGAGTACGACACGCTGCGGCGAGAAGGGCTAATTCATCGCGCCCATATACGATGTCGGCCGAGCGAATTGATCCCACGAACATGACGGCGAGGGAAAACGAGATGTACTGCAAAAAATAAGAGACCTTGTCTCCCCATGAGACATCAAAGGAAAAAACGCTTCGTATGGTAAATGACTTGCGGACCGAATAATACGCGAACGGATCATCGTGAATAAGATTTTTCCTTCGCGGCACGAGCAGTTCAACCGTGTGCCCCAGATCAGCGAATGCTTCGCATGTTTTCATAATCTGCAGGCCGTGCGCTTTTTCGGTCGGCATACGCACATTCGCGATATATATGATTTTCATATACCAAGACTATTTTTCTGCGTAGATCTGATATCCGCTCGTTTGTTTCGTATAAACACGCCCCGTCACCCGATCCAACAGTCTGGCAAAACGCCCGAACAATTTATACCTGTTTAACGGAGTCATATACAACAGCGTTTCAAATGATCCGCGTACGCTCGAAATTTCCAGTTTGGTGAAGTTTCTAAAGACATGATTTGCTCCGTCCTCGGTAATTCGCCAATAGTCACCGTAGTAGCCGGGCTCAGCGTGATAGCAGTACAAGAACGGCACGTAAACAAAGAGCTTGCCGCCGGGCTTTAACACCCGGTACATTTCTTCGACGGCCCGTATTGGATCATATACATGTTCCAGTACTGCAATACAGAGAATGGCCTCTTGTGAATTATCAGCCATGGGCATCGCGTGGATATCTCCAACGATATCCGGATGGTATGTATCGATCGGATCCATGATCCGGTAGTTCACCTTTTCTACGTACGGCAATAAATACAGCCGTTCCGGATCCACTCGATTACCCCGTTTACCGTCCACGCGCAGTCCGCCGCCAATATCCAATACATCTTTGGAGGTCTCGAATATGTGAGTAATCTTGCTCTTGAAGAAGACCTCCCACGGTGCCGGTTCAAATAGTTTCATATGAATAGCACACATTCTGTACTTTCCTGCGTATTAATCAAATGTCGGTGCGGTTACGGCGACTTACGTGCGCTTACTCCGTAAGAAACCGGGGCAGGGTGCAAGGTCCGAGTCCTCGCCGGTATCGCGCGATCAAGCAGAATAGCTAAGGGGAAAATCAGCCCGCGGATGAATCTAAACAGAAAGAGCGGGTGCAGTAGTTGCACAGCAGCGGCCACGCGGTCCCCCAAGCGGTCGATGACGACATCTTCGAACGCAGCTGTGTGAAGCAAGTTCATAAGCCCCTCGTGAGTGTACCGACGATAATCGTGCGGCTCGGGCATTTCATTGGCAATAAAGGGCGACAGTATGAGCCATGTGCCGCCGGGCTTGAGAACTCTGCGCACTTCGCGCGCCAGATCGAGCGGTTTCTCGACCGCGTACAACGCATTGAATAGCAGCACGGATTCAAACGTATTGTCTGGGAAAGGCAGCGGCTTATTGAAGTCCATCGCAACGACTCCGTCCGCTTCCGCTAAGTCGGTTCGCACTAATTCAATAGAAATGGGCAGCAATTTAACATAGCCCGGCGTTGCACCGCCGGCGATATCAAGCACTTTACCGCGCAAGCTTGCACATTTTTGTTCTATGTAGTGATTCGAGAGTGTCCTGCCAATCGTTTTTCCGCGCCACGCGCTTCGCATGACATATCGTAGAGATATTATTTCCATATCTTTAGCGATTGATACACATCTATCGCGGTCGAAAGCTTGCCCTTAAATTGTGCAAAAGTAGTCGAACTGTCTATAGATACTCGTGGAAGCTCAAGGGGGTCGCTCGCCAGTCCGACAGTGCCTTCTTTAACGGTTACGGCCGCTTCAAACCTCGCGTCGCGCAAAAGCGATAGTGTTTCTTGATTATAGTTCCCGAACGGACATGCAAACAGAGTACAGGGTGTGTGTAGTATTTCCTCAAGTATTTTTTTGGAGCCCACAATTTCTTCTCGAGCTTCGGCAGCTGATAGTTCGGCAAGCTTTGGGTGCGATTTGGTATGCGCACCAAACTCAATAAGGTCGGACATCTGTTGCATCTCACCGGTGGTCATATGAGGCACGTCGTCGTACGACTCTCCGATAAGATCGGTTTCTATAAAAACAGTTGCCGGGAAATTGTATTTTTTGAGTATCGGATATGCCGCCGTAAAATTGTCGCGATACCCATCGTCAAATGTAATTGCGATTGCACCACCCAACGGCTCCTTGGCCTTGAGTCGTCGCACCAGCTCGAGGAGTGAGATGACTGGTATCTTTTTTGCGACTATATACGCCATCTGTCTTTCGAAATTCTGCGGCGACACCGTCGTGAAATGTTTCCAGTCGCTTACTGAGTGGTACATCAGAATAACAGCTCGATCCTGAGGAAGACCCAACCGGGAGGTGAGGGAAAAGAAAAGATCTTTAAAAAAGGTGCTCATATCATGATTATTTTCTCAACACGAAGAAATGATGGTACTGATTCTCAAATGGAATGAATTCGCGTTCGATCGTCCCGAATTTCTTCAGCACGTCGCGAATACGCTTCGGAGCAAAGCCTTTTTTGCCGATCTCCCAGTAATGCTGGCCGTTAAACGTGTGTGCACGTGCGAATGGCACCTTTATAGCGAACTGAAGCTTTGGCAAAAACGGGATCTTGAGAAGGAACATAATAGGTGGTCCGAAATGCGGTACTGAGATCAATACGTATTTCTTTGCTACGCGGACGAGCTCCGACACGCACGTCTCAAATTCCTCGAACGGTAAGTGCTCCAAGACCTCAAAAGCACATGACGCGTCGAACTCACCGTCTTTGAACGGCAAGTGCCGCACATCTGCCACGACGTCGGGCTCAAGGTCTTCTGCAATGTCGGCAACCGTGTATCGTATGTTCGTTTGTCGTTTCAAGTATCCGCCGACCACTCCGTCGCCGGCTCCGATCTCAAGTACTGATGAGGGCTTCAAACGAAGAATTTCTTGTATCTGATGCGCATAGCTAGCAAAGCGACTGATCCCGCCGTATTTCTCGAATCCGTATCCCTCTTCTTTCGTTACTTGCGGCATATTACTGAAGTATCTGAATAAGTCGGGAAATAAGCAATGGGAGTGAATGCGAGTGCTCCACATACTCACGGTTGCGGCGGCCGATCTCTCTCGCCTTGTCCTCGGACATTTCTACCGCTGTACGAATTGCCTTCGCCGTCCCCTCCACCGTCCCATCAGAATGAAGTTCTTGAGGCAACATGTGGGACAGCGCGCTGTTGGCAGCAACAACCACGCGGCCGGCCGCCATCGCCTCAAGAATCGTCTTGTCGAAAGAGCCTGACGGAGTCAGGTTTACATATGCGGCATATGAGCTATACACCTCCGGAGTCTTCGCGTGCGATATCGCGTCATGCAAAACGAGGGCACCGGAGAGCGTGAGCGGCATCATCTTATTTCTGAGATCATGACTGTATTTCGCATCAGCGATCACGGGGCTGCCGTATATCGCTGCCGAAAATGAAACTCCTTTTTCCTGCAAATACTCCAGCGCCTCTACAAAGATCTCCGTCCGTTTAACCGGATCTAACCGCCCCAGAAACAGGACCGAGCGGGATGGCGCCTGTGCGTCCGGATTAAATGCATTCACATCGATACCGTGACCGACCGCATGTATTTTTTTACTTTTCACATTAACGGAGCCTGTGGCGACGCTGCATACCGTATCTGAGAAAAACACAGCAATGCTCAATAAAAGTGATTTTTTGGGATGAACGTACCACAGTACAATTTTCTTTCTGAGCAACCACCATAGTTTCCAGCCGAGAATCACATACTCTGGATTCATATGTACGAACACGCTGTCGTATTCGTGTCGCAAGGTCCAGATGTACCGGTAAAAACGAGTTATGTAAATTATTCGGGACGAAACCCTCTCCCAGCCCGAGGCTGGTCGGCCTTGGGCCGACTTCCCGAGCGAATACACCGACACATTCGAAGGCAATTCGTGTCTTCCCTCTTTGAGGCAGACGACCGACACTTTTTCGCATTTCTTGGAAAACTCCTGTATCCATCCGTGGAAAAATCCGAGGACCGGATCATCCAGGTCGACCGCCTGTGTGATGATCAGGAGTCGCATACCTCCGGATTATCTCCGTATACCCCCTTGAGGAGCCCGAGGTCTTTACCACTTGATGTGAGGAGGTCGATATTTTTACATTCAAATGCCTTGAGCGCGGCGATCGCCTTCGTGTCCTCCGGTGCGATCTGCTGCGCGAGCATGCGCAGTGCCGCCATATCTTTGATGAAGCAGCCGCCGCCGGCACCACGGCCGGTCTTGTGAACCGGCTTGGCGTATCTGTTGGAAATATACGGATCGGCAGCAAGCGCTTTTTGCACGTTATCCCAATCAGCACCGGTCTTTTGTGCAAGATCGTAGAGTATGTTGAACAGCACGATCTGTACGTATCCGCTCATATTGTGCGAATATTTTACGAGCTCGGCTTCGGTACTTGAGCAAATGTGTGTGAACGGAGCGTCGGGCAAGACCGAAAGCACACGATTGGCGGCATCGCGATGAAGCACATCATCGGTCGAAAGTCCCATGATATTTGAGAATGGGTGGGCGGCATCATGTGCCGCAGTCGCTTCACTGAGGAATTCCGGCGCATAGAGGATGACGATGTCCGGATTCTGTTCTTGGAACCGCGTAGTGGTGCCGGGCAAGATGGTCGATTTCACGACCGCGATCTTGCCCTTGCCGATGAGCGGGAATGCACTCTCGACGATACTCGCGTCGAAACCGCTCGGGGTCGAAGGAGTGGGCACCGCGATGAAAACGATATCGCAGTCCTTTATGTGGTCCTTATTCGCTTTGTACGGCTCTTCGAGGGCGTAGCGCACCGTGGCATAGCCGCGCGCCTCGAAATCGTTGGCATAATTCTTACCGATCCAGCCCTGGCCGATAAATCCGATGAGTGGTTTTGCATCTGACATAGCGGCGATTGTACCGCGTGAGTGGTATCTCGGCTAGCGGGGCGTACCAACTATCGGGTCTGTGCGCACGCCATGATATCCGCACAATACGCAGCCACATATTCGTCAAAATTGGCGTACGGGTATCCCGCCAGATGTCCTTCCCGAGGCCCAGATCTAAACCAATCATTGAGTGCGCAGTCGAATTCTTCGGCAGGTGCTATGATCGCCCCGGCCTCACGGGCGACTCCGACATCGGTCGAGAGCACCGGCTTTCCAGCCGCCAGCGCCTCGACGATAACGAGTCCGTAGCCTTCGTAATCCGATGTCACGAGCAATAAATCAGCGACGGCATAATATGGTGCCGAATCCGTCTCACCTTCAAAAAAGACGCGCTCCTCTACGCCGAGGCGATGCGCCGTTTTTTCGAGGAGCGCACGTTCACTACCGGTACCGACCACAATAAGACACGTGTCGGCAGGGGCCGATGAAGCAAGCACCTCAAGAGCTAAGGACGGATTCTTTTCTGCTTCCAACCGTCCGACAAAAAGCAACTTTGTCTTGAAAGTGGCAAATCGAGCCGCTAAATTTTGATTCTGTGCCGGATTTCGGAACTTCTGTATATCAACAAAAATTGGCAGCACGGCAATCGGACGCTTCGGTGTAAACCGTACTTCAATCGAAGCTTTAATTCGATTCGAAACGACGCGAATACCATCGGCTCGCGCGAGAACAAAAAGAGCTATGTGAAAACGAATAAAATTTGTAATTGAATGAAATCCGTACGAAGCAGCAAGCACATCACTGTGCACTTGCACGTGGAATGGGACTCCGCGGATACGCGCAATCCATAGCCCAAGAAGACCGCAGTCGTGCGGGTCCTGCGCAGAAACAACGTCGTGCCGCGGAAGACGCAGCGCAATGCGAAGTGCGTTTGTTCCGTACAACAGCTTGGTCCACGAACGAGTAGGATAGATATTCAAAGAACCGTCTCGTGTTTCTTTGAAACCATCGGAACGCAGCGAATATCCTACGATATCGAGACAGCCGAATTGGGCGGCATACGCCTTCTGTCTGAGGTACGCAGGACTTCCGGGCACGAGTATGCCGCGTTTAGATCTGTCGGAGCCGATTTGAAGTACCCGCATGATTATTTGAGTTTCTCGAATAATGCCACGTGCTCACGTACCACATCGCTCCATTTCCAATCGTAGGTGATTCTAGTGAACGCGTCGGCGAATTCCTTGTACTTGGCATCATCAGCGAGCATTTCAAGCTTCGCGGCGATATCGTCGATTGAGCCGGGGTCGATCGTTTCCGGCAACTGGTCGCGGATGCTCAGGTAGTTCTCTTTCGTCACGAGCGCAGGA
>CAIRSC010000108.1 GCA_903881205.1 uncultured bacterium
AACATGTTCGGCTCCCCGTTTTTACTAACGGCATCCTATTCTACCGTCGTACGATTAGCAAGATTTCTAGAGCAGTTTCGGTTGTCCGGGCTTGGTGTAGCCGAGGTGCAGGTAGCCCTTGTCGGTGACCGTTCGCCCTCGTGGAGTTCGTTCGATGAGGCCGCACTGCATGAGATACGGTTCGTTTACTTCTTCGATCGTCGCTTCCTCTTCGGAGAGTGCTGCGGCGATGGTCTTGAGGCCGACGGGTCCGCCGTTGAATTTCTCGATCAATAGATTGAGGATGTCGCGGTCGGTCTGATTGAGGCCGCCCTCGTCGATCTCAAGCAGTGAGAGCGCTTTCTTCACAGTCTTGAGATCGAGTGGCTCTCCGCTAACCGCCGCGAAGTCGCGCGCACGTTTCAATAAATAGTTGGCGGTGCGCGGTGTCGCACGCGAGCGCTTTGCTATTTCCATAAATGATTCATCATTGGTCGCAATGCCGAGGATCTTCCCGGAGCGTTTCAATATTTCTGCGATCTCGGTGTCGGTGTAGTACTGAAGACGGAAGGTGCCGCCGGAGAATCGCGAGCGCAGCGGGGCAGAGAGCATTGAAATGCGCGTCGTCGCGGCGATAAGTGTAAAGGGTGGGAGCTCGAGCTGCACCGTGCGAGCCGCAGGGCCTTTGCCGATCACGATGTCGAGCACGCCCGCTTCCATCGCAGGGTAGAGGACCTCTTCGATCGTGCGATTGAGACGGTGGATCTCGTCGATGAAGAGGACATCGCCGGGCGAAAGGTTGGTGAGGATGGACGCGAGGTCACCGACGCGCTCGATGGCGGGGCCCGATGTGGTGCGCAGCGATGCACCGACTTCCTTTGCGATCAGATGAGCGAGCGTGGTCTTGCCGAGGCCGGGCGGACCGTACAAAAGTACGTGTTCCGGCTGATGATTGCGGCCCTGTGCGGCCTGTAGGAGTATCTGAAGATTTTCTTTGATCGCTTCCTGGCCCACGTATTCCTTCCACGACTCAGGGCGCAGTGCCTGGTCGAGACTTCGGGGTGCTTTTTCGATATGTGAGGGGTCAGTGGTCATAAAATGAGGCTGCACTAAGCCCTAGAAAGGGGAGAGCACAGGCTGCTTGACAAACGCTTCTAATATGCTATACTGTATCTCAGAAGCGGAAAACATCCGCTTTTTTCATACCTATCCTGAAGAGACGCGCAGCTTCGGGCAATGAGTGACATTATCGAGGACGTAGCGGCGCCGCTGCCACTATCCTTAGATCCCAGTCGCAACATTCTCCCGAATGCATTGCCCGAACTTGTGCATCTCTTATCTCCCCAAAACATAGCACCCCGTTGCAAGCACGCAACGGGGTTTTGTGTTGTAAAAAATTAACGCCGCGGTGCATCGTGCACCGCGGCGTAGCTGTGGGGAGGGTCTTTTCAGAGAACCCCGTGATACGGGTTTCGGATCAAATTAATCTTCTCGATCCACGCGACCTCGAGCGCCTCCCATGTCATATATTTCCTGCCGAGCGCGAATCCGTATTCGGCGATAAATTCGATTTCCGAATCCGTCAGCTGCGTAAACGAGTTCGCGCCTTCGTTTGCGAATCTCAGCGCGGCGAGACCTTTCCAGTAATCGCCGAATACGTGCGCCAGTAGACAGTGAAAACCACTGCTTTGCTTGAGGTCCGGAATACGCACGTTCTCGTGCCAGCGATGGCGCTTATTTGCCGATTTTGAATTGTTCAGAAAATCAGCGCCTTTGCGAACGATCAATCGTGCGCGTTCCATGAGCACGGGGTCTATTTTCATCAGAACTCTCTCATCGGAGTTGATTTGCTGAGTATAGTCGTACTCCTAACCTGGGACCAAGTCAATCAGGCAATCGTCTCAAGCATGACCTCATCGTTGAGGTCGACGACGCGGGAGAGTTCGTCAAATGAGGTGACCCCTTGGAGAATTTTTACCGCACCGTCCTGCGCCATGCGGCGGATGTTCTGATGCTTGGCGGCTTTCCAGATGTCGCGCTCCGATGAGGTATGGCGCACGCAGTCTTCGATCTCGCGGTCCATGAGAATGACCTCCACGACCGCGACGCGGCCTTTGTATCCGAGGCCGCCGCATTTCTCGCAGCCTTTCGGAAGCCACATGGCCTGACGATCCGCGGGGAGCTCTTCGGAATGCGGGACGTTCTTCAGAATGAAATTCATTTTCTCGAGCATCGCACTTTCGATGCGCGCGGGCACACGGCATGCCGGGCAGAGTTTGCGCACGAGGCGCTGTGCCATCGCGGTGGTGACTGCGGCACCGAGCACGTCGGGCGACACTCCCATGTCGATGAGGCGGGGGAAGGTGCCGGCGGCATCGTTGGTGTGGAGAGTAGAAAACACAAGGTGACCGGTGAGCGATGCTTGTACGGCCGTCGACGCCACCTCGGCGTCGCGGATCTCGCCGACCATGATCACGTCGGGGTCTTGTCGCAAGGTACTGCGCAATCCCTGTGCGAATGAGTAGTCCTTGGATACCTGCGTCTGCACGAG
>CAIRSC010000109.1 GCA_903881205.1 uncultured bacterium
CGCCTGATTCTGGTCGCAGCCGATACCCTCTTCCAATTCGGGAATCATATATTTCAATAACCCGAGCTTTTGAGCCACGTAGAGCGCCTGCATGGGCCGCGGACTCATAAGAATACGAATGAGCTCGTCTCTCACGCGCTCCTTGGATATTTTTTCGAGCTGAGATGCCTGGGCGACGATCCCCGTCATCGCGGCTGCGTCGATCACGAAGTCGAGCTCGGCCGACAGGCGCACGGCGCGAAGCATACGTAGCGCATCCTCCGCGAATCTCTCCGAAGACTCGCCCACGGTCGCTATAACGCGTTTCTCGAGGTCCTTTTGGCCGCCATGCAGGTCGACAAGTTCCTGCGAGCCCGGTTCGTATGCGATCGCATTGATCGTGAAGTCGCGGCGCTTGAGATCATCCTCGAGTTTCTCGCTGAATTTCACTTCATCAGGGTGTCGCGCATTGGAATACTCCCCTTCAATGCGATACGGCGTGATCTCGATCACCTTGAGGCGCGGATCTTCTGATTGTGTAACAACACCTACGGTTCCGTAGGTATTCTCGTAGAATGTTTCCGTGAACAGTGCCTTGAGCTGCTCAGGGTGCGCATTGGTCGTGAGATCCCAATCCTTTGGTGTACGGCCAAGCAATAAATCACGTACACATCCGCCCACCAGGTATGCTTCATGGCCGGCACTATGAAGTGTGTCGTATGCGGATTGAACCTCAGCTGGGATAGAAAGTGAGATCGTTTTCATATATTGCTATTGTAGTGCATTATAGACCCACGCTCCCGTAAGCATAGCTTTCGAGAGCATCATTCGGAGAGAATGAAAATTCATTTTCATTCTTCCCCTCACTCGCTCTCGTGGTGAAACGGATATCACAGCAGTCTTCGGAACTGCTATTCCAGGTTCGAATCCTGGCGGGAGCACAAATATAATCGGATACGGGGATCGGCCACGGTTACTAATTCGCTTCGCTCATAAGTACCGTCGGCCCGGGCTCGCTAGTCGCAAGCGACATCGCTCCGCCTTTCGATTCCCCACGCACAATGCGAAGGCACTGTGCTGTATCCTCCCCTCGTTCACTCTGTTCTCTCGGTGCGGATACGGGGAATCGAACCCCGATCCCGTCCTTGGCAAGGACGTGTTCTACCACTAAACCATATCCGCTCACACGTTCTTTGCAGCGCTCGGGCCTGCAGTGGCTCGATTATACAGTACGCGGCGGTCCAAGCAATTATTCTTGTTTTGGGACAGTGACGAGCGCCACCTCTTTGATGAAGAGTGATATACCGCCGGCATCTCTATTTCCCCCAGTTCGTTACTCTCGGGGCGCCTATTTGTGCGGGAGTTGCGACGGGGCCTATTTGCTTCGGCACTGCCGGGGCGCTCAACTGCGCTACCTGTTGCACGGGATGCCGCTCCCATAGTGCCGCTAGAAGACTTGCGATCGCTATAACTGTGAGAACTACGGGCACCCAGTCCGCTCCCCTGCAGCTACCTGCCATCAGCCAAAATACACCGAGCGCAATTGCCGGAATGAGAAGCAATAATGTCGTTGTAGAAAGCGGGCGTTCGGGCACGGTCGGTTCCCTGAGGGCTACAACAGCTGCGCCGACGAGATACAGCGTAATAAGAAGGAACCACAACTGCAAAGAGCCACTTGGTGTGCACATATCGGACAACGTGCCGAATCCAAATCCCCGTACGACCGATACGGTATTTGATGCGTTGGACGTACTCGTTGAGCCGGTACCCGACATCGTACTGGACGGTACCTCTACCGGTGGTACACGTGTAACAGGCAGATGAGGAAGGTAGGTGGGCCCGGTTCCGGTCACGGAAAAGCTAACAATACTTAGACAAATCGGCTGTCCCGGTTTTCCGGAGAAGAGCGTCAGTGTCACGGGCAGCGACGAGCCGATCGGAGTCGTTTGTACATCAAGATGCTGTCTCACCGATCCATCGGGTACACGCCATCGGGATATATATCGAAATGAATAGTTGGTATCCCCTACTGAGGCAACAACGGCGACATAGGATGGGTCACTGACGGTGATATCCACTGACTGCAATGTGTTGTCCACAATATACGGATGAATATTGGTGACCTGCAGCGGCGCACAGGAGCTTCCCGGAGGAATCACTTGGACAGTGTTCACGGTGACCTCAGCGGCTGCGGCGGAATACGGTATGACGAGTCCGATCATCGTACAAAGACCTATCGCAAGTCCAGTGTATGAAATCGATTTCATATTGTTCTCACCTTAGTCCCCCGAGGCCCTGTGCGTCAAGCCCGATAAGTGTTATAAAATGCAGGCTTTAGGCCATATTTTCGGCATTTTTGTCCTATATATAATGGACATCGTAGCGTAAAATGTCCCTCGTATTGGTACCAAGTCCAAAAAACGGCTTAAAATGTGGAAAACTGTGGACAACTATGGGGATATGGGGATAACGGACTGTACGTTACACGTGAA
>CAIRSC010000110.1 GCA_903881205.1 uncultured bacterium
CGGGCTCGGTCAGGGGATACAGAAGTTTACCTACCTACCGGAGCCCATGGGTGACTCCATTTTCGCTGTCGCGGGCGAAGAAATGGGATTCATCGGTACGGTGACTATCGTACTTCTCTTCATTGCGTTCGCACTGCGCGGATATTCGATCGGCACCCGGTCGCAGGATATGTTCGGATCGCTTCTGGCCATTGGACTTTCCACCTACCTTGCATCTGAAGCATTTATTAATATTGCCGCCATGCTCGGTGTGGCGCCGCTCACCGGAATTCCGCTCACCTTCATGAGTCAGGGAGGCAGCGCTATGCTCGCATCACTTGCCGGGGCGGGGGTGCTTCTGAATATTTCGAGACAGCAAAAAAAGCGCACCTAAAGTTACAAAGCTCCCAACTCGGGTTACAATATCTCAGTATGCGAATTGCGCTCACAGGCGGAGGCACCGGCGGACATTTCTATCCGTTGATCGCGGTCGCTGAGGCTATACAGGATATCGCGATCGAGCGCACCCTCATCGAGCCCGAGCTCTATTACATAGGCCCGTCGCCGTTCGATATGGCGGCCATGCAGGAACGCGACATCCGCTTTATGCGCAGTCCCGCGGCCGGTCTCAGACGCTCCAGCAGCATGTGGAATGTCTTCGAGCTGATCACCACCGCCTGGGCCGTATTTCTTTCGACACTACAGCTCTACTCACTCTATCCCGATGTGATCTTCTCGACTGGCGGCCACGCCGCATTTCCGACGCTGTATGCCGCGCGACTGCTTCGCATCCCGTGCGTAATCTACGACGCCGACGCCAAGCCGGGCCGAGTATCGCTCTGGTCGTCAAAATTTGCTCGCTCGATCGGCGTCGCACATCCCGAAGCCGCCGCACAGTTTCCGGCTAAAGTTCGCGACCGCATCGCACGGGTCGGGCATCCGATCCGCAAATCGATTGAGCAGCCGTCATCCGAGGGCGGGTACGAATTCCTCAAGCTCGATCGCACGGTACCGACGATCTTTATCATCGGCGGGTCTCAGGGTGCTCGCGCCATCAACGAGGTTGTCATCGACATGCTGCCGGATCTTGTCGAGTCGTACAACGTTATTCATCAGGCGGGTGCGACCAATATCGATGAGATCACAGCCATTTCCAAGGTGGTATTAAAGAATTCCGCCTACACGGAACGATACCGGCCCTTTGGACTGCTCAATGCACTCGCACTTCGCATGGCGGCGGGTATCTCCACGATTGTCATATCCCGCGCCGGATCCGGATCGATATTTGAGATCGCGGCGTGGGGCCTTCCGGCAATATTGGTACCGATCCCGCTCGACGTTTCGCATGATCAGACGGAAAATGCCTTTTCATATGCGCGAGCGGGCGCTGCCGTCGTGATCGAACAGCGCAATCTGGCACCGCATATTCTGCGCGCCGAGATTGACCGCATCGTCTCAGATCCGGAGCGTCGCGCTGAAATGTCGAAGGCAGCGCACACATTCGCGCGCCCCGAGGCGGCACACAAAATCGCGACCATACTTATCGAGACCGGCCTCGAGCACGAGCCCGCATAATAGATATGAATACTCCATCCATCCGCGTACGATTTCCACCAAGTCCCACCGGCTTTTGTCACGTGGGTACCGCGCGCATGGCAGTGCTCAACTATATGTTTGCCAAGCGTCGCGGCGGCACGATCATCTTCCGCAGCGAAGACACCGACCGTGAGCGCAGCCGTCCCGAATATGAGGAAGATATCAAGGAGCAGCTCCAGTGGCTTGGCATGTCGTGGGATGAGTTCTACCGCACGGGCGAGCTCGTCGCCAATCATACAGCCGCACTCAAGCGACTGATCGATGAAGACAAAGCGTACGTATCGGAAGAAGAGAGCAAAAAGAATCCCGGACAGATGGTCGAGGTGGTGCGATTGCGCAATCCCGGCACCGTCATCACCTTTACCGATGAGATTCGCGGCGAGATCACCTTCGACACAACGGAGCTCAAGGATTTTGCAATCGCACGAAGTATCACCGATCCGCTCTATCATCTTGCGGTCGTCGTCGACGATGCCGAAATGGGCATCACTCATGTCATACGAGGCGAAGACCATATTTCTAATACGCCGCGCCAAATCCTCATTCAGGAAGCACTCGGA
>CAIRSC010000111.1 GCA_903881205.1 uncultured bacterium
CCCCCGTACGCCGGCGGAATGCAGGCTTCGCGGCGGCACCAACACCGGCCGTGGATGTGACGGCTACAACTAGATCTTTCTGCACCACTTGGAAGCGGCCGATTTCGGTCGGCCGCTTCCAGAAACTTTCTTGCGAATATCATTCTGGGGATCTCCACGAGATCACCGGATAATCTTCGAAAGACGATTCACCCGCTTTCCTGTAAAGGCAAAGCATGATCTTCAAGCGCCCATAGGGCAAAAAAGAGGGAATACAAGCCATGAAGCTTACCCGACTCTCGGCCATCATCGGCCTGTTCGCACTGCTCGGCATCATGTCGAGTGAGGCGAATGCGCAATATGTTCGATGTGGCAGCGTCTTTACTGCTCCGCACGGACGAGTTGCCGGTACGGTCGGATTCGCTGCACGCGAATGCGACCCGCCGCGGCAACAGCGTGCGACGCGACTGCCGTATCCCGGCGGGATCGTCATCGCGCCGCGCCGGCTGCACGCGCATGCAGTGCCGCTCGATCGTCCGATCATGCTCGGCGGACAGCGCGGCGCGAATACGACCCGCCGGGTCGTTCAACGCGAGGAGGTGATCGTGCGTCGCACTGCGGCGCTCGGTACACCCGGCGGCGGCTATGTTGCCGGCGCTCCCCGCAGTCCGCAGGAATGCAGGCTTCGCGGCGGCACCAACACCGGACGCGGATGCAGCAACTACCAATAGATCTTTCAGCACGACTAACAGAGGCGGCGGACACATTGTCTGCCGCTTTTTGCTTTGGGCCAGGCCCCAAAAGAGGGGCTTGACAAACACCCTATAGCTGCTATAATGTGCAGAGTTAAGAACCGACCAGTCAACCCAGCGCCCTAGGGCAAGGAGACGACTATGAAGAGCAGAATCATGATCGCAGCATTGATGCTCTGTGCTTCGGTCCTCGGATCGAACGCGCAGACTGCGAATCCGACCGATCCGCAGAATCCGCCGCAGGCGGCTCCGGCCGCAGCAGCTCCCGCTGCCCAGGTCGAGAACACCTGTGCGCCGACCTGCGAACCGCAGAAGGCACGCAAGATCGTCGGCTACAAGAACGTTACGAAGCGCGTCCCGATCTACGCCAAGGAAAAAGGCGTGAAGAAGGACGACAAGTGCTGCACGAGGCCGATCGAGACGCAGCCGGTCACCGTGACCGAGCCCGCGCCGCAGACCGTCTACGTGAAGAAGCGCATCGTGATCGTCGAAGTGCCGGAATATGTTCACGCTCCGACACCGCCGATCACTGTCGTGCAGCCGCGCCCGACGACATTCATCCAGCGCAAGCCGGTCGTCGTCGAACCGCAGCCGCCGGCGGAGATCGTCAAGAAGATGGTCTGCTGCCCCCCGGGCGTGAACATTTCTGGCCTGCCGCCGTGCAAACCCGGCCAGATCTCGAACGCCAATGGCAACGGTACGGTCGGCGGCGGCTATGTCGCCGGCGCCCCCCGCAACAAGGCAGAATGTGTCGCCCGTGGCGGTACGGACACCGGTCGCGGATGTGACGGCTGGACTTGATCTTCGAACTCGACTCGGAAGCGGCACGCATTGTGCCTGCCGCTTCCGAATCACTTTTAAGCGCATTTTTGGAAACGAGTCACCGACTTGTTCCCAAATAGCTTTTAAAAGAGCTACTGATCCTTCAAACAAACCAGAGAGGACTTAGAACCATGCGCGCATTCATTGTGGCCGCCATCGCGGCGCTCTGCATCGGTACGTCGTCGGTCGCCATTGCGGCGAGCAGCGACTACCCGACCGCCGAACAGGCGGGGAACTGCAAAACGGTGAGCTTCGAACGTGCCGATGTCGGCACCTCGAAGCAGAAGTTCACCATCACGTTCAACGACGGCGATCTCGCGGCGATCAAGGCGTGCAATCCGAACGCCCAGATCGATAGCACGCCCAACGGCGTCCGCGTCGTCGTGCAATACGGCGGCAGTGGTGCTGCCGTGATGCTGCCGATCGACATGAACGTCGGCGATGCGCACACCGCGCGCTGCGTGCCGGATATGACGGGCTCGATCGCCGACACCGTGCTGTATAAAGCGGTGTGGACGGACGGCCTGCCCGAAAAGGCGACGTTGGCGAAGGTCGACAAGGCCTTCTTCGATAGCGCCAAGGCGCTCGAGATCTGCAAGCAGCTCTCGGCCAACGGCAAGGTCCACTAGTTCGCCGGGTTAGACCTCTCTAGCCGCGTGTCAGGTAAGTACTTGACACGCGGCGAAATCTTTGCTATACTATTCCCATTAATAGTTATTAGTTTATTGAAGTTAATTATGAAAACGATTATGACAAATGCATCTGTAAAGAACTTGCTCTTTGGTATCTCTGTCTTCACCGTTGCGGCAATGGTTTCTTTGGGCGCATTTGCCACGACCGTTCACGCCCAGGAGGACTGGGGTTTTGACTACGGAGGTGGTGACACCTCGTCGTCGTACGACTGGGGTTTTGACTACGGTAATAGTTCGAACTACTCTGACTACCCGACGTCCAACTACAGCGACTACCCGACGTCCAACTACAGCGACTACCCGACCTACAATTCTGATTGCGGTTGCTACGAGTCTTCTGCAAGCACCGCGTACCAGACCTCACAGGGGTACTCGTACTCGACGGGCGGACAGTCTTCGTATCACTCGAGCCCGATGACGATCGCGCCGCCGACGTACTACACGACTCCGGTCACGTATCGTACGACGACGCCTTCGTACACGGTGCAGCCTACGCAGCCTGTGTACACCACGTCTTCGAACTCGAATTACACATCGAACAACTGCCTCTACAATAGCTGCAACAACAGCTACGTAGACAACTCGATCAATGGCAGCTTCAATACGAACACCGCTCCGGTGTACGTAGCGACTCCGCAGCCGATCGTGCAGTACGTCTATCCTCAGAACTACAACTACCAGACATACTCGCAGGCTCCGTTCTGTTCGATCACGATCGGTGCAGGCTACCAGACCGGTATGACGAATCTCACATGGTCGTCTTCGGGTGCGACCTCGGCATACATCTCTCCGAATGTCGGCACGGTGAACGTAAACGGTACGACCAACATCTACTCGTACGGCAATGCTGTGTACACGCTCACGGTCTCAGGACCAGGCGGAAGCTACACGTGCCGCACACAGTCGTACATTGCTCCAGTTCCGACAACCCCGTACGTATCTCTCTCTCAGATTCCGTACACCGGTTTTGACTTCGGAACATTCGGCAACGCACTGTACTGGATGGGCCTCCTTGCCTTTGCAGTCGCCGGTGCCTACTTGGTGGTCTACTACCAGGGTGGTGCACTTGCTCTCGCTAGCAACATGCTCGGCGGCCGCACGGTCTCATACTCTGAGACAACGACCGAGACCGTTCCAGCTCCTGTCGAAGTAGAAGTCGCTCACGAGGTAGCTCACGAAGCACCCGCAGCGCTCTTCAATCTTCCGACGATGTCTGCCGCTTCTACCAAGGACAGCATGACGGTCGCGCACACAGCTGATGGGGTTCCACGAATCGTCATCACTCGCTCCTAATTAGTTCACTCAAAAGTCCGCCGCCTCAACAAGACGACGCTCCAAAAAGTGAAACGCAAACCGCCAGCTACATGCTGGCGGTTTTGCGTTATGGAATCGCGCTTAGGAGAGCGATCGGGTGCTGATGTCCGTTTTTAGTTTAGTGATGAACAGTTCGAGCGCCTCTGTCTTTTTACCGCCGGTGCGATTCTCCACCGTGATCGTTTTTGCCGCGACCTCTTCATCGCCGACGACGATAAAGTAGGGAACTTTGGCGATCTTCATATTGCGAATGCGCTTGCCGAGGCTGTCGGTGTCGTCGAGATCCGCGCGGATATCGTTCTCCTTGAGCTCCTTGGTGATCGCGGCAGCATATTCCGTGTGCTTTTCGGATACCGGAAGTACGCGCACCTGTACCGGTGCCATCCATAATGGAAACGCACCAGCAAAATGCTCGATCATGACGCCCATGAATCGCTCGAGGGAGCCCGAGATCGCGCGGTGAATAACGACGGGGCGCTCCTTCTCACCGGCTTCATTGATATACGAGAGCTCGAAGCGCTCAGGAAGATTGAAATCACACTGGATCGTCGCGAGCTGCCATTGTCGTCCGATCGCATCCTTAAACATGAAATCGAGCTTCGGACCGTAGAACGTGGCTTCGCCTTCGACGCGCTTGTAGTTGAGATCATTGGACTTTGCGGCATCTTCGAGTGCTTTCTCGGCGGTATTCCACACCTCATCGGTTCCGAGGTATTTGCTGTTATCCGCATCGCGAACAGAGAGTGATACCCAGTAGCCTTCCATCATGCCCATGGTCGTATAGAACTCCTTGATGATGGAGACGATAGTCGAGACTTCGTCGTTGATCTGGCCCACGCGGCAGAACAGGTGGCCGTCGTCTTGAGTGATCGCGCGCACACGCGTGAGTCCGCCGAGCTGTCCGGATTTCTCATCGCGATACACGGTGGCAGGTTCAAAATAGCGGATCGGCATATCGCGGTAGGAGAACTGATTATCCGCGAAGATCTGCATATGGTGCGGGCAGTTCATCGGCTTCATAAAGAATTTTTCTTCTTTACCCGATACGCGGAAGAGCTCGTCGCCGAATTTCGCGGCATGCCCCGAGGTGATGTAGAGATCCTCCTTGGCGAGGTGCGGCGTCCACACACGCGAGTAGCCTTTGTTCTTGTGGAGTGACCAGAGGTAATCCTCAATCTCTTTGCGGATGATCATGCCATTGGGCTGCATGAGTGGAAGTCCGGCTCCTACGAGCGGCGAGGTGGTGAAGAGCTTCATCTCAGCACCGATCTTGCGATGGTCGCGCTTCTTGGCTTCTTCAAGCTGAGTGAGGTGAGCCGCGAGCGCCTCTTTCGATTCGAATGCGAGGCCGTAGATGCGGGTGAGCATCGGATTCTTCTCATCGCCGCGCCAATATGCTCCGGCGACCTTATCGAGCTGGAAGGCATCGGTGTCGATCTCTTTGTTGGGATGTTCCGCGTGGCCGCCGCGACAGAGATCGGTAAAGCCGCCGCAGGTGTACAGCGTGATCGTGGCACCCTCCTTTTCGAGATTGTCGATGAGTTCGATCTTGAATTGGTTGCCTGCAAATACCTCGCGCGCTTTGGTAGCCGAGACCTCTTCGTGACTGAACTCGGTCCACACGTTGAGAAGTTTCTTCATCTTCTTCTGGATCTCTTTGAGCGACTCGTCATTGGGCATTTCGCCACCCGAGAAGTCGAAGTCGTAGTAGAAGCCCGTGTCGATCGCGGGGCCGATGGTGGGCATAGCGAAGGGATAGATCTCGCGCACTGCGGCCGCCATAAGGTGAGCAAGGGTGTGTCGGATGTGTTCGATTTCAGCCATATCTGAGGATGATAGCAGCTATATGTGGTAGCGCAAAAACAAGCGCCGCTCAGGGAGCGGCGCTTTATTGTCCTGGCTCCGGGGTGATCAGGGAGCTGTTGAGCCGATGTAGCGAGCAAAGATATGGATCCGATTCCGGATCTCGGGATCTGACCCGGTGAGTTCCGCCGCGGCGTAGAAGTTATTGAGCGTCGCCGCGACCTCGACGTTGTTGGGCAAATAGTTCAGTCCGAGCGCCGCTTTCACCGCACGGCGCACGACTTGTCGCTGATTCGCTGTCGTGCTTTTGGTGAATTCCGTCGCGGTTTTGCCGAGCACATTGAGCTGACCGCGAAACCTCTCCAATTGGCCATTGAGGCCGGCGGCGGGGTTCATGCGAATCACATTCTCGACAGAACTAAAGATGTGTCGATCAAGTTCCATTCTCGTGGTCTCACTGTCTGGCTGAATTTTCGTACAAGCTGCGCGTAAGAATAGTTCCTGAGACTGATGCGTCAACCTGTGGACAACTTTTAGAGGGCTTTGGCTTTGTCGGCGACAAAACTTGCCTGCCCGTTGCGTTCAGAAATTTTCCCTTTGAGCATCACGCATGCGCTCGGGACGAGGATGGCTTTGAATTCTTCGAGTATGCGGGGGAAGACGACGACTTCGACCGAGTCGGAGAGATCAGCCACCTGCATAAAGAGCATGCGTTCGCCTTTTTTTGTAAGAATAGAGTTCACCGTCTCGACGAATCCGGCGATCACCGTCTCGACCCCCTTGAGATGTTCTTTGGCGTGCTTGATGGTCGTCTTATTATTCTGAAGCTTAGCAGCGTGCTTATCGAGCGGATGACCGGATACGTAGAGCCCGAGCAACTCCTTTTCCCAAATGAGACGTTGATCCATCGAGGCTGCCGGTGCGTCGTCGAGCTTGATCGCATGCTTTGTTTGTACGAGTGCTCCAAAGAGTGATGCCTGGTCGCTCGGCGCCTTCATGTTTTCGCGGTGGCAGGCGAGGATGTGCTCGATATTCGCCATGAGCTGCCCGCGCTCGCCGAGCTCATCAAGGGCGCCGCACTGCACGAGCGATTCGAGTGATTTCTTGTTGAGATTCTTGTCGGTGATGCGCGACACGAAATCGGTGATATCGGTGAACGGCCCGCCGGAATCGCGCGCCGCGATGATTGTGTCGCCGATACCCACGCCGAAATTCTTGATCGAATAGAGTCCGAAACGAATCGTGTGGTCGTCGACGACCGTGAAATTGCCCTTGCTTTCGTTGACCGACGGCGGCAGGATCGCGATGCCCATGCGCTTACACTCAGCGACGACTTCGGAGACTTTCTCCACATCGCCACCGTCGGCAGTGAGCACCGCCGCCATGTAGTCGACCGGGAAGTTGGCCTTCATATATGCGGTCTTATAGGCGAGGTTGCCGTAACTGGCGGCATGCGCCTTGTTGAATCCATACGCGGCGAAGGTTTCGATCTGATCCCACAACGTCTCGACCGCGGCGGGCTTCATACCGCCGGCGAGACATCCTGATTTGAACTTTTCTTTTTGCTTGGCCATTTCCTCGGGGATCTTCTTTCCCATCGCTTTGCGGAATTTGTCGGCCTCGCCCCACGAATATCCCGCGAGCTGCACCGCCATCATCATCACGTCGTCTTGGTAGATGAGGACGCCGTAGGTCGGCTTGAGGATCGCTTCCATGCGCGGGTCGAGATACTTCACGCGCGACGGATCGCGTTTGCGTTCAATGTATTCAGGAATGAATGCCATCGGTCCGGGGCGGTAGAGTGCGACCATCGCGTTGAGGTCGTGAATGACCGTGGGGCGCAGATCTTTGAGATATGCGGTCATGCCGGACCCGGCCATTTGGAACACACCGAGTGTCTCGCCGCGCGCAAGCATTTCGTATGTCTTCTTATCATCGAGCGCGAGCTTGTTGAGATCGACGTAGATACCATGCCGGGCTTTCACACGCGCGACCGCGTCGGCGAGCACCGAGAGGTTGGTGAGTCCGAGGAAGTCGAACTTGAGCAGGCCCACGCCGCCGTATTCGTCGGCGATACTATACATATCGTATTGGGTGATTGTCTTGCCGCCCTTTGGATCGAGCTGGATCGGCGTGTAATTGGTGACCGGCTCGGGGGAGAGAATGACGCCGGCTGCATGGACCCCAACGTGTCGCGCATTGCCTTCTATCTTCTGCGCGAGATCGAGTACTTCACGCGCATCGGCATCGCGCTTGTAGAGATCCGCGAGTTCGGGCGTCTCTTCGAGCGCGCCTTTGATCGTCACCGGGAAACCCTGTTTGCCAAACGGGATGAGTTTGGCGATCGCGTCGCCGAGTCCGTACGGATGTCCGAGCGCGCGCGACACGTCGCGCACGGCCGCGCGCGCCATCATGGTGCCGAAGGTGCCGATCTGCACCACGTGGTCGGTGCCATATTTTTTGCGCGCGTATTCGATGAGTTCATCGCGGCGGTTGTCGGCGATGTCCATATCGATATCCGGCGCCGACGGTCGTTCAGGATTGAGGAAGCGCTCGAAGGGCATGTTGAATGCGATGGGGTCCACCGTCGTGATGCCGCACAGATACGACACCAGCGAACCCGCCGCAGAACCTCTTGTATTGGTGAAAATGCCGGCGGATTTCGCATAGTCGAGCAAGTCGGAAACGATGAGGAAGTACGAAGCGTAGCCTTTCTTCTCGATAATGCCGAGCTCGTAGTCGATGCGGGCGCGCAGTTCCGGGGTGTCGGTGAATCCGCGCTCCACGATCCCCGCTTCCGCTTTGTTTCTCAATTCAATATTGTCGGTCGAGCCTGCCGGAATCGGGAAGACGGGGAAGATCGCCTTTCCGAGCACGAGCTCAAGATCACATGACTGCGCGATCTTGATCGTGTTGTCGAGCGCCTCGGGAGTGTCCGCGAAGAGTTCGTTGGCACGTTTCGTATCGATGAATGAGAAATCGTTGGCCGTAGCACCTCCTTGGCCGTCGGCATCGCGATTGAGCGTCGAACCGGTGCGAATTTTGTTGACGAGTTCGCGCGCAATCGCATCGTCTTGATTCAAATAGTAGGTATCGTGCGCCGCGACCAGCGGCACGTGCGTTTCTTTCGAGAGTTCCGTGATCGCCCGCATTCTTTCCTCATGTCCTTCGATCTCCGCGTGGTGCGTGAGCTCGAGATACAGATCATCTCCAAAGACATGCTTGTACCACTCGATCGCTTCACGTGCCTTTTCGCGTTGAGTATCTTTGAGTGCCTTTGCATGCTCTCCCGCGAACGACGGCAAGATCGCAATGAGGCCGTCTTTATATTGTTCGATAAGTTCGCGGTCGATGCGCGGACGATAATAGAATCCATCGAGGTATGAGGCTGAGACCATTTTCATCAGGTTGTCGTAGCCGGTCTTATTTTTGGCGAGCAGCACGAGCCGGAACGTGTGCTCATCGATGCGATGTTCCTTTTGGTGGCGCGTACGCGGGGCGACGAAGAAGTCGACGCCGATGATGGGCTTCACGCCCTGTTCCTTACATTCCTTATAGAAATCGATTGCGCCGTACATCGTGCCGTTGTCGGTGATTGCCAGCGCGGTCTGGCCGTCGGCCTTGGCGGCAGCGACCATGTCGGCTACTTGAGGAAGCGCTTCGAGGAGGGAATAGTGAGTGTGAGTATGCAAATGGACGAAATCGCGCGCGCTCATGCATCGAGTATATCATTGTCATTTTTTTCGCATTTCCGAGCGATATTTCGAGTACTTCCTTTGGTAGAATGGGCCTATGAAATACCTGATCGGGATCGACGAGGCGGGGCGCGGGCCGCTCGCGGGACCGGTATCGGTTGGTGCCGTTATGGTGCCTATGGATTTTGATTTTTCCCTCGTACACGGCGCCCGGGACTCGAAGAAGATGACCGAAAAATCGCGCGACGAACTATTCGTACGAATTAGACAACTGCAGAAGCAAGGACTCTTGAAATACGCGGTGTCGTTTTCCGCGGCATCCGTCATCGACTCGCGCGGCATCGTACCGGCTGTCAGAAGCGCGCTTTCACGCTGTCTTACCAAACTCGGTGCACGGCCGGATGAGTGCGAGATACGGCTCGATGGGAGCCTGTATGCGCCCGAGCGATTCGTCGAACAGGCGACCATCATCCGCGGCGACGATCTTGAACCGATCATATCCATGGCGTCGATCATGGCCAAGGTCATGAGAGACCGCTATATGGTGCGTGTTGCGCCGGCGTATCCCGCATACGGATTTGAGGTCCACAAAGGGTACGGCACGCTCCGGCACCGAAAAGCCATTAAAAAAGCGGGTCTTTCGGGGCTCCACCGCTCGTCTTTCTGCACACGGTTGCCAAAAGGCGCCGAATCTGTATAATCGCCTGAATATGGTAGTACGAATGCGGGTCAACCGCTCAAAGACAGGAAAGCGCCGTTCACACCACGGGCTTTCTGCGGCACGTGTCACCACCGACAAGGCGGGCTCGACGCACCTCCGTCATCGCGTGAATCTCGAGACCGGTATGTACCGCGGGCGCGTCGTCATCGATATTGTCGAAGCCAAGAAGCGCGAACAGCGAAGACTTGCTCGCAAACAGCGAGACCTGCGCGCAAGCGGCCAGGCGACCAACGAAGACACCGCAAAAACAGAATCTAAATAAAGAAAATAAAGAAGAAAAGGGCTCCGGAAGGAGCCCTTTTCTCATGAGGTAGTTTTCCACTGTCGTCCGCAAGCACATTGCTCAAAAACGTGTACACTGGTCAATACGTTCTTTTGGTATGGCTAATAGACATCTCGCGCGATCAGTAGTTCTCCAAGTGCTCTTCGAGCGCGACTCAAATAATGCAATGACAGCCGATGAATGCATCGGACGCCTTGTTGATTACTCCAAGGAATTCGGCGCCCGCGAGTCGGATATGAATTTTATGAAGAATCTCCTGCAGACCGCGATGGCAAAACAGAAAGAGATCGACGAGGTGATCGTCCGCGCCGCTCCCGAGTGGCCGCTCAACAAGATCGCTGCGATCGACCGCAACATCCTGCGTCTAGGCCTCACTGAACTGCTATTCGCTGATCGTGCACAGGTGCCCGCCAAGGTCGCTATCAATGAGGCGATCGAGCTGGCCAAGGCATTCGGCTCGACCGCTTCGGGCCGCTTCGTCAACGGGGTGCTCGGCGCTGTGTATGTGGAGCTCGGAGAACCGGGTAAGGCTGATGGCGCGTCACGCAAACAGGTGTTGAATAAACCGGGCAAAATGCCCATCGAAGAACTTGTGGGAGGCGTGGTATATGCGCGTGAGGGTGCGGAGGTATATCTCGCGCTCGTGCACGATATTTTCGGTCACTGGACCCTTTCCAAGGGCAAGCTCAAAGAAGGCGAGACGCACGATGATGGTGTAAAGCGCAAGGCAAAAGAAGAGATCGGGCTCGAGGTGGAAGTCGAGGATAAACTCGGCGAAAATGAATACATCGCCAATGACAGCAACGCCACCGGCGGCAAGAAGAAGCGCCATGCCACCTACTTCCTCGCAAAGGCCGATTTCACCGATCTGGTCCTCAAGCGCGAAGGCGGTCTCGATGATGCGCAATGGTTCCCGCTTGCCTCTGTCGGAGACCTCAATTTCTATGACGATATTTTACCGGTCGTGACCCGCGCGATCAACCTCCTCGCGCAGAAGGATAGAAAGTAGTACAAAGCTCGTATGGATTTCAAGCCCTTCGAGGACAAAATCGGCTATTCATTCGCCGAGAAACGGTTTATTGAGCAGGCCTTTACGCATCGTTCGTACCTCAATGAGAATCGTGCCGCCGGGCGTGAGCACAATGAGCGCCTCGAATTCCTCGGTGATGCCGTGCTCGAGCTCGTAGTGACCGAATACCTCTATGCAAAATATCCGGAAAAGCCCGAGGGAGATCTCACGGCCTATCGCGCCGCTCTCGTGAATACGATCTCGATCGCGGATGCCGCAACCAAGCTCGGCATGAATGAGTTCTTGCTCCTTTCTCGCGGCGAATCACGCGACATCGGGCGTGCGCGGCAGATCATTCTTGCCAACGCTTTTGAAGCGCTCATCGGTGCGATCTATCTCGACAGGGGCTACGAGCCGGCGAAGAAATTCATCGGCGAACAACTTTTTCACAAGACCGACGACGTGGTGGCGAATCGCTTGTGGCAGGATGCCAAGAGTAAGCTCCAGGAACTTTCTCAAGAGAAGCTTGGACACACCCCGACCTATGAAATGGTGGCTCAGGTCGGCCCCGATCATGACAAGACATTTACGTGCTCGGTGACGCTGGGCAGTGAGCGCGTAGCGCTCGGGCAGGGGAGAAGTAAACAAGAGGCAGAACAAGACGCCGCTCAGAAAGCGCTTGCTGCCAAGGGCTGGTAAGCCCTTTTTAACTTTAGAGTACAGAATTGTATTGCTTGCAATCTGACGTCGGGA
>CAIRSC010000112.1 GCA_903881205.1 uncultured bacterium
CAGACCAAGCTCAAAGTCCGCAGCCGCTAACGATAAAAAACGAAAAGCCGCGTACCACGCGGCTTTTTTAACTTTTGCTGGCTGTCGACTTACGCGAGCAGCTCTTGAATGCTTCGCGTCATGTTGTCACGCGCGCGCAGCTCGAAGAGATGCCGACACGACCTCGTATAGTAGAGGTATTCGCGCTTGAGCATATTCTTGAGAAAGTCCGCTCTGCCCTTCCTGAAGTCATCGTCCGATACCCAGTGATATTCCTCGCGGATATCATGAGTATTTTCCGAGAACGTACTCCAGCTGGCGGCAAGACTGGAAAGGTCGACGTCCGCCATGATCTGCTGATCGCGGTCGACGAGCCCACCCGTGTGCTTGGTGCCAAGGATAATATCGGCGACACGTTCGCAGAAGCTGGGTAGGTAGCCCAGCAGCAACAACTGATGCTTGGCGTAATCCGCACTTTTCTCCTCGTTGTCATCACGGCGCGGATCGAGAATGGCATCGTGGAAATAGATCGCCGCACGGATCTCGCGCGACGCGGCCATACCGACATGTACCGCGTTAAACGTTTCGAGACAGTCGATGATATGTGCCCCGCGATGATAGTGCCTGTCGGGCGCGGAGTAGCACTCCTTAAGCCCGCGAACGATCTTTTCGACGTCGGAGCCATCTGTTCGGTGTTCTTCATGAACAAGATCACGAATGAAACGTCTTTCGAAAGTCATGTACCGATCCTCCAGTGGAACTGTCCGTACTATGCCACAATTACCACATCGCGCAAGAGTCTCCTTATCGCGCTATTTTGTGCAGCTCACAGTATTCACAATCCGCCTCGTTGCAGCCTTTGTCCCAGAATGAGAGTGAATAGATCTCATTTGCTACGCGGGCGATCGTTGATTTAAGCTCGGATGTGGCGGCCGCGTCGTAATCAAAATCATGCACGACGGTCTTACCGCTCGCGTCGGGCTCGATGAATTCGATGCTCAGCTGCGAGGGTGCCTGCATCTGTGAGAGTTCGAGGAGGATGCAATAGAAATCGAGCTGGCGCTTATAGTCGCCGGTGGCGTTCTTCGTATTGCCCTCGAGTTCGTTGCGCGAGCGGTGCTTGCCGGTCTTGTAATCGATCACATGTACCGAGTCGTCGTTGCGGAATTCGATCACATCGATAAGACCGCGCAAAAGAAGCTGCTGCATCTCCGCACTCTCAAGCGCGAAATAGACTTCGAATTTCTTTTCACAGATCGCACGGAACTGGAAATCCGCCTTATTGCGGACGTGCCAATCGGTCAGCGCGCGCACGCCTTTCTTGTAGGCATCCGCATAGGATGCCGGTGTGAATCCCTGCTGGTCGATTGAGAGTTTCAAGTATTCGAGCAGTTGGTCGAGCGACTGGTACTCATGCGCAGACGCCGAGAGATCGCGGAAGAGCCGCAATGCATTGTGCAGGGCGTTGCCGTACAGCGAGCTCGAGGTCGGCTTTTCAGGCACGCGCACGAGATTGCGGTAGAAATATTTCCACGGACATTCCAGATAATTATTCAGCGCAGTCGCCGAGAGACCCTGCTCGACGAACGCGTCGCGCAAAAAATCCTTGTCGCTCATGGAGTCGGCGCCGAGCGGCTTGAGCACGAAGGCGTCCTGCGGCGCCACCGACGCTTCGAATTCCGACGTATCTTTGTGCGTGATGAGCGCGGGATCGAGCTCGAGCATAAACTGCGTAATGGTACTTTCCTTAGTGCGCGTCGAAGAAGTGACCCCGTATGAGACCGACACATATTGCTTGGCGCGGGTGAGCGCTACATAGAAGAGCCGGCGCTCGTCCTCGATATCAGTATCGATTGCGGCGGCTTGTCCTGAGCTTGTCGAATGGACGAGCGTGGAAAGCGGCAGATTGTTGCGAGACATTCTGTTGCCCCAATGTGTATCGCGTGCATGGACGATATAGACGTATTCATATTCGAGCCCCTTCGAGCGGTGTGCGGTCACCAGGTGCACCGCATTGGCGCGCTCTTTGGGCTGCGTATCCGGCTCGATCTCGATCCCGTATTCCTCGTAGAGCCCGATATCGTTCACGAAATCCGTGCCCGTATACAGCGTCTTGCTTGAACTAAGTGTCTCGAGCGTTTGCGCGAGACCGCGTACGGAGTTGAGCACCGTCACCGCATCGGGACGCTTGAGCACCGAGGCGAGAAATCCGCTCTCATGGAGCACACGGTCGAAGAAATCACGGGCCGATTCCTCCTGCGCCATTTTTGAAAGCCGTGTGAGGACCCGCGAGAACTCGTGGACCGCTTCGCTTCCCAAGACGCGTGCCTCTTTGAGATGTTCGCGCGACGAGACGACCTCGATGTACGGCATGCGCTTTTTCTGGCCGTAGAGAATGATCTTGTATACGTCGTGACTACTGATGCCGACCCATGGGAAGTGGAGCGCATATGCCATGTACTCGTCGGATCCGATGTGCGTGCAGAGCCGCAGATATGTCACAAGCTGCGCGATCATATGCTCGTGGAAGATCGTACTCTTTGAGTCGAGCGCATGGAGAATGCCCTTCTGTGAGAGCGCCCGCGCGATCGGCTGTGCATCGGCATTGGTGCGATACATGATCGCGATATCACCCGGGGCCACCCCTTCCGCGATGCGCTTCTGCACGTCGGCGACCACCCAGGCCGTCTCGATCTCTTCGCTGGTGAATGCGCGCTGCTCGAGTATCGCGAGATGCGGATTCTCAAGTTTACTCGCAAGCTGCGGATGCCGCTCTTCCGGAATAGAGTTTTTCATCAGCGTGTGCGCTGCGTCGAGCAACGTCGTCCCTGAGCGGTACGAATCAACGAGCGGAATAAGTACCGCCTTGGGAAATTTCTTATGAAAGTACGCAAAACTATCGAGCGATGCTCCCTGGAAGCGGAATATCGCCTGCTTCTCGTCTCCGACGATAAAGAGATTGGGCGACTCATGGAACGATGCGATGAGTTCGAGCAACGTATTCTGCGCACCGTTGGCATCCTGGTGTTCGTCGGCAAGGATATACAGATATTTTTCCTGGACCATGAGTCGGAAACTTTCGTCGCTCGAAAGCGCACGCACGACCTCGCCGATCATATCCTCAAAATCGAATTTCTTTTTTGCTTCGAGCTGCTGTTCATACGATTGATAGACGAACCCGAGCTCGTGCTCCTTTTTCAACCGGTCGATCTGTGTCTGTACCGCGCCTTTCACCTTGCCCTTGTATGCCCCCTTCTCATGCCGCGACTCCGGATCGTTCTCGAGCTTCTCGAGCAGTTCCGAAGTAGTACGTAAGACATCTTCGGGCGTCTTGTGCTCGCGCTTGAGCGTAGAGATCGCGCTGCGTACCGCCTGCACGTAGAAGTACGGGTCGCCGAAGGGTTTGAGCTTCTCGAGCGGCAGCACCGTGAGCGCTTCGCGGATATAGAGTATCGATTCGATGTCGGTGAGCGCCACCGAGCTGATGATGCGCGGAAAGTATTCGGGATGTGAATGGATCACATCGTTGCAGAATCCGTGGAATGTATAGATGGCCACCTTGTAGGCAGTCGGGCCGATGAGCTTGAGCAATCGCTGCTTCATTGCGTCGACCCCCGCCTCGGTAAATGTGAGCGCGAGAATGCCATCGGGCGGTGTATCAGTTCTCTTAAGAATGGTGGCAATCCGGAGCGTGAGGATATGGGTCTTCCCAGTCCCCGGCCCGGCCACTACCATGACCGGCCCTTCAATGGTCTCGACCGCGAGCTTTTGCGCCGGATTGAGCCCGCGCAGCATCGTTTCAAATGTTGGCGCGGTCTTTTGCATGAATCGAGTATATCACTTGGCCGATTTTAGTCGGCCGATAACGGATCAGGGATAGACAAAACCGGTAGCGGGTATACCATTTCAGCAGATCAATTGTCTGGGAGGACAACATGAGGAACCTATTGGTTTTCTTCGGCGCGGCGCTTCTCACCTTGAGCCTTGCCGCCGGTCTCGCGAGCGGGATCGCCAACACGTACAGCGACTATGCTATCGCCTGGGAACTGTCCGGCGCTTCACTGGCACTGGCCGTCGCGGGAGCCTATTTCTTCACCACACCCAAGCCGGAGTGGTCGCCATGAACAAGATCGATTATCAAGATCGACAGGCCATGCTCCAGCGCCGATGGGTACAATGGGGTCTCGGAACATTGATCACGGGGCTGATATTGTATGGACTCAGTGCGATCCACTGAAATAACTGAAACGGCCCGACTTCTCACTAAGCCGGGCCGGATGATTTTGGATAATGCCACCCGCAGGTGTACGCTGCATGTAGTCGAATCAGCAACCGGAGAGGTGTCATGAACAAAGTTGTCCAGATATCTGCCGAACGCCAAGGAGAAAAGCAACGCCGTCATTTACTTGCTCGCCGCGACCTCGGTGTCGAGGGTGGGCAGTGTATGCTCGGCGATTCATATAATCGCGCGATCCGCGACAATCCCGACGTGACCGATGAAGGCGAACTCTTCGAGATCGCAAAAGGGCTCGCGTTGGGCGCGCTCTCCGAATCGATGCGATACATCAACAACGACGTCGTGTGCGTCCCCGAGATCAGGAAAGTTTAGATCATTGCAGAAAGCGACCGAACTCAATATGAGTCCGGTCGTTTCGCTTTCAGCACCTGTGCGTAGACAAGTACCGTAGGCGGGTATAGCATATTCACAGCGCCTGAAAACAGGCATCTGATAATAAAACATGAGGAGAAACGCCATGAGGATGTCGGCCGCTTCCTTGTTTGCTTTCGGCGTGCTTGCGTACATTTACCACATGCTGGTTGATCCACGTACACACGCCTTTAGACCACCCGACCACGATACGATACCCGTCGTGCTTCTGATCGCACTCTTCGGTATTATCGGCTTCATATGGATCAGCGGCCGCGGCTATAGCGACAAGCCGAAGGTCTCGAGGTACGATCACTAGAATCAGCAATCAACCAATTTGAAAGCCGGGCCCCTCACGGGACCCGGCCGTTTTCTTTTGTTCACCCTGTATACATAGGACGGTCCTATGTATGATGGGCTTATGCATATCAAAGTGCGGGTCAAGACGGGGGCGAAGAATGAGAGCATCAAGAAGGTCTCCGACGATCACTATGAGATTTCGGTGCGCGAAAAGCCCGAGGCCAATATGGCCAACAAGCGCGTCCTCGCGCTCATGTCGCGAGCTCTCAAAATACCCGCCGCCCGCATCCGCATGACCAAAGGCCACCATTCCCCCTCCAAAATCCTTGAGACGTCCTGATGCTAATTTGGTCGGTTTGCCTGATTCTTCGTCCATTTAATATTTTCGGCCAGTAATGATTCCTCATTCCGACCTTCCTCCCGAACCTGGTCGGCGGCTGCCGCTATTTTCTGTGCTTCCTCTCGAGAAACGAATCGGTCTGTATTAGTTAAAAAGCCTGCGGTATACGAAGAGGTATCTGGCCAGAACATATATTTTTCTTCGATCTGTTCGAGCGCGTCCGCATGCATAATGCCGGTATACAGCTCCCCATTGAAGATTACCGCGGCAGTTTTGATACATTCCGGACCTCCAGATTCTGTTCTCGGCCGCTCAGAATGTTGCCCCTCGATACTCATGCACACAGAATAACATCTGTTTAGCCTAACAAATATCGAAAGACGATCATTCCTCTTCTAAAATCCTCACCATTTGCTGATCACTTGAAATACGGAGGTCGGACCTCCGTATTTCAACTAACTATTCGCCCATTCGTACGAAATTAGACCAGAGAGAACTATAGACCTAAAGACCCGGCCGTTTTGTTTGTATCTAAGCCACCATTCCCCCTCTAAATCATCTCGATTGACTCCGTCTTTTATCAAGGTGGCACCTTGATGACCTAAGAGTCGTCGTGACACCGTCCTTTCCGACTTATTCATTTAAATTATTGCGGATCTTCTCTGCCTCGGTAGCTTCGAGCTCTCCACTTGCGACCTTGATGACAAGCGCCTCCTCTAGAGGCACGATTCTTCCCCGAGTAGTCAACCATCCGCGGGCCTCCTCCTTTTCAGGGGTCAGCGCCATTTCAGGATATTCAGCAAGCATTTTGTCGTGCGCTTTCGTATGATTTTCATCAACAAAATTGGTTCCATTGTAACGGACCACCGCACCTCTGATCCTCTCAGGTCCCTTCTCCTTTTCCATCCAACCCCCGAAAAGTCCCATGGGTAAATACTAACACGGGCCCCTTTCGGGGCCCGTTTGGATTAGTAGCTGCGGAGCTGCTTGGCGCGTTCGTGGAAGCGAATGCGTTCGAGGGCCTTTGCCTCGATCTGGCGGATGCGCTCGCGGGTCACGCCGAATTCTCGCCCTACTTCTTCGAGCGTGAAGCAGATGCCTTCATCAGTCAGTCCATTTCGCATTTCAAGGATCTTGCGTTCTTTCGGAGAAAGCTCGTCGAGTATTGAAAGCATTTGTTCTGAAAGGATACGGCGGGATGCGTCCATGTCGGGAGATGAAATGGTGTCGTCGGCGATGAACGAGCCGAGTGTTGAGCGCTCGTCGTCATCTTCACCTACCGGGCTCTCGAGAGAAACGGTGTCCTGATTGATCTTCTGAATGGTGTAGATCTTCTCTACTTCGATACCCATTTCTGCGGCGATCTCTTCCGGCAGCGGATCGCGGCCGAGGTGCTGCGAGAGTTCACGCACCTTCTGCTTGTATTTGGCGATGGTTTCCACCATGTGCACCGGGATGCGGATGGTGCGCGACTGGTCTGCCAAGGCACGCGTAATAGCCTGGCGGATCCACCAGGTGGCATAAGTCGAGAATTTGTAGCCCTTGGTGTAGTCAAACTTATCAACAGCCTTAAAGAGGCCAAGGTTTCCTTCCTGAATGAGGTCGAGGAGCGTCAGATCGGGGCTGCGGTTGACGTATTTCTTGGCGATCGAGACCACGAGGCGGAGGTTGGAACGGGCCAAGATACCGCGGGCTTCGTCGTCGGCGAGGAGGATGCGCTTGGCGAGCTCTTTCTCTTGATTGCCGTTGAGCAACGGATACTGACCAATTTCGCGCAGATACATCTGCACGGAGTCGTAGGTGGAATCCGAGCGGCGGTTCTGAAGCTTTTTCTTTTCGAGAATGAGATCGGCCGAATTGTCTTCAAGCATTCCCCCGCCCTCAAGCACGTCGATGCCGGCGGAGCTGAAGCGCTCGTACATTTCTTCGAGCAAGTCCACATTGTCTTCGATCGTCGGGAATTCACGAATGATCTCATCGTAGGTGACGTATCCGCGTTCGCGGCCCAGCGTGATAAGTGCCTCCACCTTGCCCTGCAACTTTCCTTTGATGAGTGTCGGTGTCGAAGCGAATTCTTTGTCCTTGCGGATCACACGCTTGCCGGTGGTCGGGGCGACCACTTTTGCAGGAGTAGTTTTGCGCGCAGCGCGTGCGGTCGCCGAGCTGCGGGTCGTCGTGCGGCGCACCGTCTTTGCGACACGCGAGATCTTCGCGGTCTTCTTCGCAGCGACTTTCTTTTTCTTAGCTGTTTTTGCCATGTTGATTATTGTGTTTTGTACTGTATGAAAAAATATACGGCAAAACAGCCCCGCTGCTGCGGAAGCTGCTCACATTGTCCTATATTACGCACTTCGGGGCCCTTTTATTTCATCCGTGCGTATGTCGAGGCATCTTACACCTGTTTGTGCTGCTGCGCAATCTGAGCTGTTAATAACTTTGTCTCTTCCATAAGTCTGCTCATCTCTCCCTCGTTGCCTTCGGCCTCAGCGTCTTTGAGCGCCACCGTGGCCTGGTACAGCTTGAGCGCGAGGTGCTCTTTGCGCATGACGCTCAGCAGCTGCTCGGCTTCCCCTTCCATATTGGAGCCGCCGCCGTGCAAAAGCTCGGCGCCGAAGCGCATTGATTCGCGATCGTTGTCCGGTAGCGCTTCGAGATCGGCAAGTGTCTTTGCTCCGAGGATTCGTTCGAGCTCAGCGGCGAATACATCGATCTTGATGCCGGGACGCGCGAGTGATTTTTGCCAAATGAGAAACGCATACGCCTGCCGCGCGCGATCGGCCTTCGGTGACATCGGCGACGGAGTTTTGACGGCGCTCTCGGGAGTTTGTTTGAGGACCGGCACGTGCGGAACTTTTTTATACGCATCGGTCACGGCTTCCACCGAGACACCGAGGCGCTTGGCGATCTGCTGCAAATATTGTTCGCGTTCGATCGGGCTCTGGACATCACTGATGAACGGAAGCACGACCGCTTCCACATTGCGGCGGAACCGGTCGGGCTGCTTGGCGTGCTCTTCGAGCACATCAAGCAGGAACGTGATGATGTCTTTGCTGTCGCGGATCGCTGCGCGCCATTCTTCGGCATCTTTGAGGATGAGATCGGCCGGGTCGAGTCCGCTCGGGAGCTTTGCCACTTTCACATTGAGACCACCCTGTAGCGCCGCGCGTGCGGCTTTGCCCGCGGCCTTGATCCCCGCCTCATCGGCATCGAGCGCCAGCACGAGATTGTCGGTAACCCGCTTAATGAGGGCTGCGTGCTCCTGGGTAAAGGCAGTGCCGGATACCGCCAAGGTATTGGCCCAGCCGGCCTGGTGGCTCGCCAGGAGGTCCATTTGACCTTCTACGAGGATCGCGCAATTGACCTTGCGTATAGCCATTTTTGCCTTGTCGAACCCATAGAGGATGCGAGATTTGTGGAAGAGCGGCGTCTCGGGACTATTGAGGTATTTGGGAGCTTCGGGAGAAGCGTCGGGGCCGAAAATGCGGCCCGAAAAGCCGATGATGCGGCCGGCGCTGTCGCCTATGGGGAACATGATGCGGTTGCGGAACTTGTCGTTCATACCGCGTTCGGTCTTCTTGCCCATACCCGCGAGCTCGATCTCTTTCTCTGAATATCCTTTTGCCTTGAGGTGATCGGCGAGCTCACTCCACGAATTGCCTGCCCACCCGAGTCGGAACGATTGGATGGTCTCCTCTTTCATGCCGCGTTCGGTGAGATATTTTCGCGCAGCGTCGTTGAGCTTTCCCGCATAAAAAATAGTCGCGACCTCGAGCAGCTCGAAGAGCCGGTCACGTTCGTCGCGTTTTTCGGGCTTCTCGAATACGAGCGGCACGCCCGCTTTCTCGGCGAGCACTTTGAGCGCGCCTTTGAAATCGAGTCCGTCGATCTCTTGCACGAAGGTGAAGATGTCGCCGCCGACGCCGCAGCCGAAGCAGTGGTAGGTGCCGCGCTCGGGAGATACGTGGAACGACGGCGTGCGCTCCGCATGGAACGGACAGCGTGCGCGCAGCGATGTCCCCGCCCGTTCGAGCTTCACGTACTGCCCCACTACATCCACAATGGAGAGCTTGTCTTTGATCTGCTGCACCGTGTCGGTTGCCATATCTTCATTATGCTCTTTTCGGATATAAAAAGCGAAAGTGGTTATAGGCAGACCATAAAAAAATTAACTCCCGCCATTGGCGGGAGTTTCGTTGTCATAGGGATAGGAAATATCCACCCACCCCTCTTCTTTGAGCTGACGACGCAAATCTGCATCGTCCCTCCGACGATCAGCGATGATGAGCGCTTCCCATCGATGGCTGACTACAGAGTAGAAGCTGGAGGCGATCACACCGTCGTTGGCGAGACCGGATGTGAAGCTGACGCGCGTGCCAACCCTGGGTTCGAAGGTGTCTTCGTCCCAGCGTTCGAACGCAACGTCTGAACCAGCTTGAAAGCTCAGAAGGTAAAGAATCTTGGTCATGTGTCCCTCCATGGGGTGTGCCGGATTATTCCGACACTTCTTCTTTCATCACATAACCAGGTTGCCCTGATTCGTGTTGGAAGACACATTTGCCAAGCTCCAGCAATTATACTTCTTATTACTGATTTGTCAAGCATGCAAAAAGGCCCCGAATTGGAGCCTTTTTGCGAGTATAAGCGAGTGCTTATTCCTGAGGGGCATCGAGACTGACGCCGGCAGCGGCAAAGTCTGCTTCCATCTTCGCGATCATCGCGTGCTTCTTGGAGCCCTTGAAACCGGTACCCGATGGAATCAGGCGGCCGATGATGACGTTCTCCTTGAGACCGATGAGGCGGTCGATAGAACCTGAGACTGCGGCTTCCGCGAGTTTGCGCGGCGTGTTCTGGAACGAGATCGCCGAGAGGAACGATGCGCGTGTGAGCGAGACTTCG
>CAIRSC010000113.1 GCA_903881205.1 uncultured bacterium
CGCGCGACCGTGATCTTGATCGAGGTGTCCGGTGTGATGTCGAAGAGCTCCTGCACGACGCCCTTGCCGAATGTGTTGGTGCCCACCGACGTGCCGATCTTGTAGTAGCGCAATGCGTCGGTGAGAATTTCGGATGCCGATGCCGATCCCTTGTTGACCAGGATCACCATCTTGAGATTTTTGTTGAACACATTGTAGCCGCTCGAGCGATGGACGATGTTGGTCTGGTGCCCGGCATAGTCCTCAGTGACAACGACGGCTCCCGGCGGCAGGAACCAGCTGGCAATATCGACGGCCGCGTCGAGGTATCCGCCCGGATTGCCGCGCAGGTCGAGGACGAGCTTGGTATCACCCGACTGAATGAATTCGCGCAAGGCTCCGCGGAAGAGGTCGGGGGCGTTGGATGTAAATGTCGCAAGCGAGATCACGAAGACTCCGTCGGGTCGCTTCGTCGTGACAACGATTGGCACATTGATCACCTGGCGTGTTACTTTGATTTCCTTTGGCGCTGCCCATCCGCTTCGCATCATCGTGAGCGTCACGACCGAGCCCTTTGGTCCGCGGATGACCTTGACCGCTGCTGTCACGTCCATGCCTGTTGTGTCCTCACCATTGATCTTGAGGATCTGGTCGCCTGATCGAATACCCGCCGCTTCTGCCGGAGAGCCCTTCAGTGGTGTCACGACGACGAGTGCCTGATCCTTGACGTCGATCTCCATACCGACACCTTCGAAGACGCCGCTCATGTCGGATGCGAATTGCTCGTTCTGCGTCGGCGGGAAGAAGAAGGTGTAAGGGTCATTGAGCGATGCGGCGAGCCCGGTGATCATCCCATATACCTTTTGCTGATTGAGGGCTTCGGTGGTAGTGGCGATCGGAGACGATGTAGCGACCGCGGCGGGCACGAAATTTTCATTGAGAAGGTCCCACGCCTTCCACACCGGTGTCATATCAACTCCCTCAGGTGCGCCGGCATTTGAGCCGAGCGCAGTGGCACGATGCGATCCAAGCGAGAGCCCGATGCCAAACGATGCGACGACGAGTATCACTCCTGTCAGAGCCGCGACCGATAGCGAAATGCGTCTGGAGAACATATGTCGATGCAGTATCTCACGAGGGCGTTGCGTTGCAAAATAGCAATACACTGCGCGAGCGATGCCGGCGCGCCGCATCGGGTTATAATGGTATCCATGCAATCGCGTCACGAACACAACGGCCTGCTCTGGGTCGATCTCGAGTCGCCTACCACTGATGAAATTCGTGCGATCGCCGGTGAATTCGGTATCGACGCGCTCGTGGCGGCGGAGCTCTTGCTGCCGTCGGTCAAGCCGCGCACCGAGTTCCGCCCTTCATATGTATATCTCGTGCTGCACTTCCCCGCGCTTCGTCATTCACACAAATCACGCGAGCAGGAAGTGGATTTCATCATCGGCAAAAAGTTCATCATTACTACCCATTACGACACAGTCGATCCGCTCCATAAATTCTCGAAGGTCTTCGAAGTGAATTCGATGCTCGATACGGGAGAGATTGGCGATCATGCGGGGTTCCTGTTCTTTCATCTGCTCAAAAAGATGTACAAGGCAATCGAGCATGAGGTGGAGTAC